>DASZJS010000577.1:0-9964 GCA_035947935.1 Gemmata sp.
GTCATCCCATCAAGCAATAGAAGATTCGGTTTCGTCTTGTCCCATGTGACCGCAGCAAGCATCCGCCAGTCCTGGCTGAACGTCAGTGCGTAAACCCGATGGTCGGACACCCTGTCCACAGTTACCCGCGGCTTCCAGGACGATTCGACCTCGTTCACGTCCCACAAACAGACCGATCCGTCTTCCCCACCGGTTGCCAGGATCCTTCCATTGCGAGGGAAGGCGATTGCACTGACTGGGCCGGGGTGTGGGTTCAGGGCCTCGGCTATGGGAAGGAGTTCAAACTCTGCAACAGTTTTAATCTGATACAGCACCAGGGCATGGCGGGGTTTGCTTGCCGGAGTATCATCGCGAAACGCAGCGACGATCTGCGTTCGACCAAAGTTCATCGCAATGGTTTCTGTCTGAAGTCCGGACCGCGGTGGCTGTATGGTGGTTTGTTCGCAGTTTTGAACTCCATAGCGGCCCCTGCCACCGCGGAACTGACCGAACTGACCCGGGAACCGATCGTTCCCATTCTCAGACTGATAGAACAACTCCACAGGTGAACCGTATCTGAGGGGATCGCGTCGGAGGTAAAACGATTCCCGGAGATCGGGTACAAACCAAACCGTGTGGTCTGCCTGCCCTCCAGTTGACTGCGATGACATGGTCCTGCCGTTCTCCAGGTGCCGGGTAGTCAACTCCTGCCCACCAGTCAGAATGGTCTCCTCCGAGGGAAACGAAGCCAGGCCATCGCCCCAATGCGGGGTTCTGCCGGACCCCAGATCCGCAGTGAACCGCTCTTTCCGATCCGTGCTATTCCAGACGTGGAGTTGATAGTGATATTCCGGTCGCTCCCCGCGAGTCTCCTGGACTGCGATCGTGGCAATGGCTTGGCCAGTCGGCGAAAATGCCAGCCAGCCGATGCCGGTGGTTCTGTTCCCCCCACTCGCATCGATCTCCCAGAGCGGCTTCGGATCAGTTGCACGAGCCAACCCAAAAGTGAGCAGAACTGAACTTACCGCGAGAACCGGACGGATCATGGGCAACCTCCGCGGAAGCGATCGATAAGACAAGTGTACCACGTTGAAAGTTGTGGACACATAATCTTCTGCGGTTGATTCCGAGAGATGTCGCGCGGGCTGGTGTCGAAAACACTCCGCGAATCCTGGCAGTTTGGAATCAGTTTTCGGGTCGTTAGTAGAGGTTCAGGTTTCCATGTTCTCTGCAATCCGTAAGCTCCTCGAACTCGTTCGGTTCAGCCACACCATTTTCGCATTGCCGTTCGCTCTTTTGGCGGCTGCGCTGGCATGGGTGGATGAGCAGTTTCGCTGGGCTGACCTCACCGGTATTATCCTGTGCATGGTATTCGCTCGTAACGCTGCAATGGCGTTCAACCGACTTGCCGACCGACACATTGATGCCCGGAACCCCCGCACCGCCAAACGCCACTTGCCGGTCGGAACGCTTTCGATCCTCACAGTCTGGGCATTCACGCTCGTCTGCTGCTGCGGATTCATTGCCTCTACCTTACTCTTCCTGTTTCGCGAGCCATCCAACCCCTGGCCGCTGTATCTGTGTGGGCCGGTTCTGTTGTTTATCGTTGGGTATTCGCTCGCCAAACGATTCACCAGTCTCGCCCACTTCTGGCTGGGAGCCTCGTTAATGCTTGCGCCCATTGCAGCCTGGATTGCAGTGCGTGGGCTGGTCGATATGACAGTGCCGCTGCTGCTGGGAACAGCCGTCGCATTCTGGGTGGCAGGATTCGACATCCTGTACGCCTGCCAGGATGTGGATTTCGACAAAGGAGCCGACTTGCACAGCGTCCCAGCCCGGTTTGGGATCCGTGCCAGTCTGCGGATTGCCGCAGGGTGTCACGCGCTCATGTTCGGGTTGCTGGTCGGGCTCTATTTCGCATCGCCGCATCTGGGAATGGTGTTTCTGACCGGCCTTGTGGGTGTGGGTGGGCTTCTCGTGTATGAACATTCACTGGTTCGAGCAGACGACTTGACTCGGGTGAATCGGGCGTTCTTCCACATCAACGGTGTCATTAGTGTCGGCTTGCTGCTGCTCGTGCTGGTTCAGTTGGCAGTGAATTGAGCTTTAACGAGAAGCGTGAGCGACGGTCAAAAAAACCCTCGCTCACCCTTCCGGCTCGTTAATACTATCCCCGTAGCAGCAGGATGATGATTCCAAGAAGTGCAAGCAGAAGGGCCAACGCGAGGGCACAAATCACAATCGTGGGGTTGAACGGCGGTACTGAGTTCGAGGAACCGGGCGATCGGGGCGCAGGGCTGGGACCAGGGGTCCGTTGTGTCTCATCCAACGCCATCGTATTTGTTGCTGAGGTCGAACGCTCCTTGGTTTGCCCGGAAGGGGTTATCGTCAACTTGTTAGTGTCCGATGTCGTATCCGTGTTCTTGTTTTCGCCTTTGCGCTGGATCGCGCTCGCCGAAGTTGAGCCTGAGCCCGTGCGCATTGCCGCAGCGAGGATTTTCGAAGTTGAACCGGATGGCCGTGGAGCAGTAGCACCGGGGGCGGCAGTTCGGGCAAGTATAACACGCGCAGCTGGCTCCGGCAGCCAGGTCGGATCGGGTGGCGGCACCTGGTCGGAGACATAATGCGCCAGTGCCTCAAACACTTCCTGGGGTGTCTGGAAGCGATCGACCGGTTTCTTCTGGAGCATCCGGTGGACGACCAACGCGAGATCCGAGGGCACCTCCGGTCGAAGTCGATCCACCGGGACGGGTTCCTTGATCTGTTGCCAGACTAACTTCTGAGCCGTTCGCCCATCGGGAAAGAGAGGCCGTCCGGTCAGCATGAAATAGAGAGTTGCCCCGAGCGAATAAATGTCTGCGCGGATATCCACTCGCGAGCTATCCACGGCCTGTTCCGGGGCCACGTAATCTGCCGTTCCCAAAATACTCTTGTTATCCAACTGTCTCGTCAGACCACTCCCTGCATCGGCCTCGGATCGTACCAGGCCAAGATCCAAAATCTTGACCACTCCGATATTGTCGAGGAGAAGATTTGCCGGCTTGATGTCCCGGTGAACAAACCCAAGTTCGTGGGCGTGTTGCAACCCAAACGCCACCTGTCGGGCGTAATGGCAGGCTGCCTCGACCCCAATCGGCCCATATCGGCTTACCACAGTCTGAATGCTGATCCCCTCAACGTACTCCATCACCAGAAAGAGGAGTTTGCCCTCCTGACACAAATCGAACACTCGCACAATGTTGGGATGATCGAGCGTGCCAGCCGCCCGGGCCTCACGGAAGAATCGCTCGCGGGCAACAGCGTCGTCGAACGAATAGGGTGGGAGAACCTTCAGAGCCACCAGTCGGCGCATGTTGACATGTTCGGCCAGATAAACCTGGCCCATTCCGCCCGTCCCGATCTGGTCGAGAATCAGGTAACTGCCGAGCTGAAACCCCTTGTATTTCCCAGCCGCGAGTCGGCCGGCGTGGAACCGGGTAATCATGCCAGCATCGACCAATCGGTCGAGCATTTCAGCGGGAGTGATTGGAGTTTTATTTGAGGTGTGCAGGCCGACAAGGAACCCTTCGAGTCGGTCGGTCGGGACAATCCCGCTCCGGCGGACCCGGTCGAGGAGTTCGGGCACGGTGGTCGGCGGCGGCATAGGGACTTTGGAGCGAGTCGAAGTACGGTCGCTTCAGTTACCAGGATAGCATAGAACATGGTGAACCTTGAGGTGCGGGAATAATTCTCAGCGAATGCGAGACTGACGTGATTGGAGCAAAGAGCATCGCAGCGGAGCGGATTGGCGATAAACGGTTTTTTGGGTATTGAGTTGCGTCCGGAAGAAGATCAGCAATAACGGGCCAATCGGATCCGAGTCGAGTGTCTCGGAATCCTTCTCAGACTCGCGATACCCCCCAGATTTATTGCAACAGGCAGCCAAAGCGCCAACGCTGATGATCCCGACAAGATCACACACAAAGGACATGATCTGAACGAGTGTGGTGGGCTTTGCTGGCAGGGATGCCTAAGATTATCGGTGGTTCGCCTTAACACCTCGGAACCACACTTATGACACCGCTGCAATCGCTGGTCGCTGCCGGTACCAAACTCTGGCTTGACTCCGTGGACCCGGACGAAATTGCCCGAAACCGGGCTTTCGGAGCCACCGGAGCAACCTCTAACCCGATCATCATTGCCGATCTGATCCAGACTGGCCGATTTGATGCTGACCTTCAACAGCTCATCAAGGCCGGGCACGATGACGAGGCAATTGCCTGGGCTATGACCGACAAACTGGTGAAGTCAGCTCAGGCCGTATTCGAGCCGACCTGGAAAGAGACGAGCGGAAACGATGGCTGGGTCAGCTTTGAACTCGACCCGTTGCTCGAAGACCCGGCTCGCAACGTGCCGGTGGCCGAACGGACGAAGCAGTACATAGCGCTCGGGAAGAAGTGGTCAGCAGGGCACAAGAACCGGATGATCAAAGTGCCAGCGACAGAAGGCGGCTTGGGAGCCCTCGAAGAACTCGTGGCGGCTGGCATTGCGATAAACGTCACCCTGATCTTCAGCGAGCGGCAATACAAGATTGCCAGCAATGCCTGTTGGAAAGGTATCCAGCGGCGAACTGACCGGGACTCAGCGAAGACTGTCTACAGCATCTTCGTAAGCCGACTCGATGTCTACACCGAGAAACACGTACCGGATCTCTCGCCTGCTGCTCAAGGGCAGGTCGGCATTGTGAACGCCAAGCACATTTGGGGGCTGAACCGCGAATTCTGGGCGGGAAAAGGTCTGAAACTTCAGCAAGAGATGATTTTTGCCAGTACCGGGACGAAGAAACCAAGCGATCCAGGGTGGAAATACGTTGAAGCCTTCGCAGGCAGCGACATCGAGACCAACCCGCCAGCAACGAACAAGGTTGTTCAGGAGAGCGGACGGACCATCCAGCGGATGATCGACCAACTGCCTCCCGCGGATATTAGGGAGGAGATCGCTCGGAAGGTGGACATGACGAAATTGGAAGAGACCCTGATGAAGGAAGGCATTGCCAAATTTGCCGACCCACAGAAGGCACTCTTGAAACTCATCGCCGGTAAACGGGCCGCGCTGAAAACATGACGCGACAAGTCGCAAGCGAAATGCACGAACCCAAGCGAATTCCCACCGCGGAGGCTTTGACACCATGACTCGTTTCCTCTCCCTGCTCCTCCTGCTAATCCCCGTCGTAGTACTCCGCGGTGAAGATCGGCCCAAGATCGACCCCTACGATCAGTCGAAAGTTGCGCTGGAGGTCGAGCCGCCCGCGGACTTCAAGGGCAAGCGAATCCTGATCGTCGCCGGTCGGCAAAGCCATGGCCCTGGGGATCATGAGTTCTTCGCTGGCTCTGCAATTCTGATGAATCTTTTGAAACAGACTCCTGGAGTGTTTCCGATCATGGCCCGCGATGGGTGGCCCAAGAACGAAAAGTTGTTTGATACGGCCGATTGCGTCGTGATGTACATGGATGGTGGTGGTGGGCATCCGGCAATTGCCAATCCAGAGCGGATCAAGCTCATCCAGAAGCAACTCGACCGCGGAGCTGGCTGGGTGAACCTCCACTACGCGGTAGAGTACCCTGCCAAGGTTGGTGAAACGGTCCAGAGTTGGCTGGGTGGCTACTACGAAACGGGTTTCTCGATCAACCCGCACTGGGATGCCGAGATCAGGAGTTTACCCAAGCATCTCATCACGCTCGGAGTGAAGCCGTTCACGATCCGGGATGAGTGGTACTACAACATGCGGTTCGTGGATGACCTGAAGGGGATCACGCCGATTCTCCAGGCTTTGCCACCGGACAACACGCGCGGCACTCCGGCTGCGAAGGCTCGCAAGGGAGAGATCGAGACGATGGCGTGGGCTTTTGAGCGGAAAGATGGCGGTCGGAGTTTCGGGTTCACCGGTGGACATTTTCACAGGAACTGGTCAGACGAGAATTTCCGCCGGGTGGTTGTGAACGCTGTCCTGTGGACTGCAAAGATCGAAGTGCCCGAGGCGGGCGCAAAGGTCGATTTCGACGCGGAGGACTTGAACAAGAACCTGGACCGCAAGGGGAAGGGTGAGTTCAAACCGATCCTGCCTCCGGAGAAAAAGTACGTGTCACACCGTGTCACACCCGTAGCGCCCTTCCCAACGCTGCAACTGAGAAGATGAGTGGATAGAGTTTCTCGTAATACCATAGCTTGGCGAAGTAAAAACCGATCGGGCTCGGTTCGCGGAACCGGCCCGATTCGACTGCCTCCACGAGCCACAACAGACCCTTCTTAACGGCTTCCTCTGGCGCGAGATTCAACAACACTTCCACCGCTAGCGCTGTTTCCTCCACGCTTGATGGGCAGTCCTTGGCCCCACCCCAACCGCCATCTACATTTTGGACTGACAGCAGGTAGTTGACACCACGTTGACACTCGGACGTACCCAGCAACTTCAGATCGCGATATGCTGCCAGCACTCGGCTGGTGCCATAAACGGGGTTGATGTCATCCGGTGCGTGTTGATTGCCGAACCAGAGCGGTAGCCAGGAACCATCGGGGCGCTGTTGCTTGGAGAGATAGGCCAAGGCTCGGGAAGTTGGCTTCTTGCAATTCGGTTCCGATCCACCCCAGGTAAAACCCCTACCAATTACTCGCAGTGCATGAGCAGTCAGGTCAGCACCGCTCCTGTCGAACGGTAGTGAACCCCAGCCACGGCAGAATGTTGGGAATCCTCCATCGCGGTTTTGGAGCCGGAGGAGCCAATCAACGCCATCCTCGGGCCACCAGGATGAACGAGAGATCTCGTAGCCCAGCTTCGAATCTTCCTCACCTTGCATATTTCTAATAGCCAGCATAGCCCCAGGTGTGTCGTCACAGTCCGGCACACCACCCGGGAGGTCAGTCCAGGCCCAACCGCCAGGGTCGGCACCCGTGTATGGATGGCGGGTCTTGTACTGCTGGTTCAGGAGCCAAGCCCGAATCTGTTTCGAGTCGATTGCCTCAAGATCCCACGCGCTTTGAAATGCGTTCACGGAGAGCGTCGTTACCCATGTTGCCAGATTCGTATCGATTGGCCAGCTTCCATCGGGTCGTACCGAGTTCACAATGAACCGGACCCCCTCTTCGATCACCTGCTGCTCGGCAGGTCGCCGCCGTCTTCGGATGGAGGAGAGAGCCATCACCACAAAACTCGTCAGCGGCGTTGCCTCCAGATAGCCGCCGCTGGTCGGCTGGATTCGTTGAAGAACCTTCAGGCTTAGACCGCGCGATAGCCAGCGCAGAGGGCCGGTGAACGGGTTCCATGTCGGGCGGTGATGGTGAACGCACTGACCGATGGCGATGAGCGCGGGGAGAGCGTAACTGACCACAGGCAGTTTAGCGAAGCGATACCAACTCTGCGGCAAACATGCCAACTCGAAGGGCAACCTGGGCACTTCCTTCCACTGCACCAGCTTCGCTATCGCACAACTCATCAGAATGGGAACAGAAAAGGTCCGGTCGCTGCCGTAACGTCGGCGGATTGCCTCGGCTCGCCGCTCAGGTAGTTTCCCGGCCTGTGATGTGAGGTAGTCTTCCACTTTCTCGATGACTGTCGGGTACTCCTTCTCGGCACCGGTCATCTTCAATGCCGCCCGACAGAGCATCGTGGTGGAGATGTTCGAGAAACTCTTGATCGTGTCGCCCCAGCCGCCATCGGGGTTCTGGTGATTGGCCAGCCAGAGCATCCCGGCATCAATCCGTTCCCGATGTTCGAAAGGGTTCGTGAGATGCAGAGCCATCACAGCGGTTGCCGTCGAAAGCGCGGACGTTGAAAGTTCCCCAACCCAGTGCCCGGCCGGCACTCGTTCTGCCAGAAGAGCATCTCGTGCCGTCAGGTATGCAGCATGAAGGCGTTCGAGAGTTGGCTGGATTGGGTCCATGAGATCGACCAATTTATTCAAGAGTGGGCTCCGGATGCACCGATTGTAGGCATTGAGCCCTTCTTTCGGGAGGAGTCCACGGTGTCCGTCATTCACCCAATCGATCTCTCGGCGTGGACCGATCCGGTGTCGGCAAGCGTGCAGGATGCAGCGACCGAGGCTCTGGAATCGGGCTGCGTGCTGTTCTTGCCGAACCTCCGGTTTGAGTTGAACGACGACGAACGCGAGTTTTTGACTCCCAGCATTGTTGGCAAGTCGAAGAATGTCAGTTACGACCCAGACAGTGGGAAGGTTGGCGGTACAAATGTTGCCGCGATGAAGGTTCACGACTTGCGCGCGTTGTTGGATCGCTTTGCTGCGGCAACGCGGAATCTGGTCGCAACGCTGCTGCCGACCTATCGAGGCGGAATTCACCAGGCGCGAGCCAGCCTGCGACCGGTTGAGGTTGTGGGGCGAAAGCAGTCCTGGCGGAAGGATGATACGCGGTTGCATGTCGACAGTTTCCCAGCGACACCAAGCAACGGAAAGCGGATTCTGCGGGTGTTCAGTAACGTGAATCCGGACGGTCGCCCGCGTGTGTGGAAGGTGGGCGAGCCATTCGATGTGGTTGCCCGGCGGTTCTGGTCGGGCCTTCGCGCCCCGCTGTGGGGCGAACGGGAGTTGCTTGCCGCAGTTCGGGTGACGAAGGCCGTCCGGACGAAGTATGACCATTACATGCTGAAACTGCACGATGCCATGAAATGCGATCCGCAGTATCAGTCCCAGTTCGAGGGAGCAACAGTTCCGTTCCCGGCGGGTAGTACCTGGGTGTGTTTTACCGATCAGGTGTCTCACGCTGCGGTCTCTGGCGTTCATCAATTGGAACAGACGTTTTCGGTGGATGTTACCTGCTTGCGAAACCCCGCAACGGCACCGCTGCATGTGCTGGAAAACCTCGCCGGCCGCAAACTGGCATGATGGTGTGGAGAGCCACGAAGTATTTCTCCTTCTGCCCACGCGTGGGCGCGACCAGTCGGCATCTCCGGACGCATTCTCCTTTGCTAGACCAACTCCCTGCCCGTGCGTGAGCGCAACCGCAACCGGAAGAACGTGTTTATTGGCAGTTTTGGGACGGTTTTATTGCAGTGTGTCGTCATTTTGGCGTTTCCCGCGACAGTGGCTCGTTGACGCGCAAGCGGGTTTTACATTCCGATGAGCTTTTGTGTCATAGGGGTATGACTCATCAGAATTCGATACGCACAAGCGATTTTTCGCGTTTTCCACTGAAAAGTGGCAGTTTTTGGCAGACTTTTACCCCGATATTCGGACTGCCACTCGCTGCCCACACTGACAGACCTGGATGTTCTGGCGGCGTTCATCGTGTTGATTCTTGCCTTGCTTGTGCCCTCAAATAATCACACCTCTATCTCGGATGATGGCACGCCGGGTCGGGCTGGTTCTACAGTTTTGCAATCTGGCCGTTTTCATTGCGGTTATGATTGACGCGGGTTGGCCGTTTGCTCCAAACGCCACCAACTGGCGAGCGACTTTATTTACTGTCGAGTCCAAGTCGCCCGCCCGATCCCTCTTCCAACTTGAGTCAGGAGTTGTCTATGGAAATGCAATCGATGATCGCCATCGATACGGCGACTCTGCCGTGGGAAGAACGGTTTAACGAGAAACTGGGGCGTGCTCTGTTTCGAAAGAACCTGATCATAGACCCTGACACCGGTATGGAAGTCCGGCTCGTCCAGTATCCTGCCGGGGTAATCAACGTCCGGCACACGCACCCTTGCGCCCACGGTATGTACGTCCTTGAGGGGACTCTGGTCACGCACATGGGCTGTTATGGACCCGGTTGCTTCGTCTGGTTTCCAGAAGGCACCATCATGGAACATGGTGCTTCCGCGGACGGCGACGTGACGGTCCTGTTCATCACGAACAAGCCGCTCGAGATCAACTACCTCTGACCGAGATCGCTCGAAAAATCGCCATATCACAAATCTAGCTTGTCGAGATCATCGACGAGCTTGTCGAGGTCGTCTTTGGGCTCCTGGGGCTTGCCTTCCTGCCGTTTCGGAATGCCGATC
>DASZJS010000578.1:0-4629 GCA_035947935.1 Gemmata sp.
CACGAGGCGATCCGTCCGACTGATGTGACCATGACGCCGCAGCGAGTAGCCGCGGCCGGGCTGGCTGGCGACCAGTTACGGCTTTACGAGTTGATCTGGCAGCGATTCGTTGCCAGCCAGTGCAACCCCGCGATTCTTGCAGTCACCACTGTGGATATCACTGCTGGCCGAGGGCTGTTCCGCGCTCGTGGACAAGTGGTGAAGTTTATCGGGCATCGCAAGGTTCTTCCGCCAGTCGGCAAACAGGAGAATGTGGAACTGCCCGAAATCAAGGAACGCGATGCGCTGGACCGCCTCGACCTGTTCGAGACGCAACACTTCACCCAGCCGCCGCCGCGATTCAACGAAGGATCGCTCGTGAAGGCTCTCGAAAAGGAAGGCATCGGCCGACCGAGTACCTACTCCAGCATCATCAGCACGATCCAGAAGCGGGGCTACGTTACCCAGGACCGCGGCCGATTCTTTGCCGCGGAGATCGGGAAAGTGGTCACGGACTTGCTGGTTGCGCACTTCCCGGACATCATGGACCTGAAGTTCACCAGTCACTTCGAGGATGAACTGGATGAAATCGAGACCGGTAAGTGCAAGTACCGCGAGGTGCTGGATGAGTTTTGGGGGCCGTTCTCGGCAACGCTGGAGAAGGCGAAAACAGATTTGCCGGTTCAGCGTAAGGAGACGGGCGAGAAATGCCCCAAATGCGGCCGGGCTCTGGTGGAACGCATGAGCGCCAAGCTTGGGCGGTCGTTCATCGGGTGTTCCGGATGGAATCAGGATCCCAAGTGCGACTACATCAAGCCACGGGAGGGTGAACCCGAGCGCGAAGGCCCGACAATCACCGACATCCCCTGCCCCGCATGTGGGAAGATGATGGTCCGCAAGAGCGGAAGGTTTGGAGTGTTTTTCACATGCTCGGGCGCTCCGGATTGCCCGACCATGATGAACCTCCGGGCCGATGGAAAGCCGGTGGTGACAGCGTTACCCACTAAAAACAAGTGCCCGAAGTGCGAGAAGCAGTTCCTGTTGTTGAAGGAAAGCAAGGCGGGCAAAAAGTACGTCCAGTGTCCGGATGCCAAGTGCAAATTCATCGCCGATTGCGATGCCGCGGGTAATCCGGTCAAACCTGCCGACACCGGAATCAAGTGCGAGAAGTGCGGCCAACCCATGGTAATTAAAGTGGCGTGGCGTGGTCCGTTCCTCTCCTGTTCGGGCTTCCCCAAGTGCCGCAATGCGAAGTCGATCAACGCCGAGCTGCGCGAGAAGCTCAAGGACATCCTGCCGCCGATGCCGGAGAAGGGCGAGAAGAATGCCAAGCCCAGTGTGCCGGAGGTGACGATTGACGACAAATGCCCTGAGTGCGATTCACCAATGAAATTGATGAAATCGCGGTTCGGCCCCGGATACTATCTTGGTTGCTCGAAGTACCCGAAGTGCAAGGGTAAGGGCAAGGTATCGCCCGAATTGCAAAAACGGATCGATGAGGCGGTAGGCAGCGGTGCTGCCGCTGCCGCAGGGTGAGACTGCGCCCTCACCCCCCAACCCCCTCTCCCCGCGGGAGAGGGGGAGTTAAGAGTCACCACCTCAACTCTTACTCCCCCTCTCCCGCGGGGAGAGGGGGTTGGGGGGTGAGGGCGCATTGAACCGAACCGGAGCTTCAAAGATTGATGAGTCCGATGCGCCGGAAAAACCACCAATAGACAGCGCTGCTTTTGATCGGCTGCGCGTTGCTCTGGAGTCCGCAGGGCCAGCAGCGGCGGTCGATCGACTCGTTGCCGATCTGCGAACCCGTGGGGATTATCCGAACCTCTTCTACGCTCTGCTCCTGAAAAAGCGTGTGGAACTGGGGGTGTCGCCGTTCCCGACCGGGCCATCGAACGACCTGCCATCGCACACTCACGAACCTTATGAACAGGCGATTCGGGAGGCCGGGCGTGAGGTGGGACATGCCCTTCTCGCCAGCAGGCAATTCGGTGCGGCGTGGTCGTTCTTCAGAATGCTCGGGGAACCGGAGCCGGTGCGAGCAGCCCTGGAACAATTTGCACCGGGGCCAGATGAGGATGTATACCCCATCATTGAGATCGCATGGCAAGGCGGCGTTCTTCCAAAGAAGGGTTTCGACCTCGTCCTGGATCGGCATGGCGTCTGTTCGGCAATCACGATGGTGAGCAGTTCGGACATCACCGGGAACGCCGATCTGCGCGATTACTGCGTTGGGCGGTTGGTTCGCGCTTTGCACGCTCAACTGAGCGAGCGATTGCAGAGCGATCTTGCTGGGCGTGGTGCGATTGTTGCTCCCCAGGCCAGCATCCCACAGATCGTGGAATCCCACCCCGAACTCTTTGCCGATGATGCGTACCACATCGACACCTCACACCTGTCGAGCGTGGTCCAGATGAGTTCGTATCTGCCACCGGGGACAGAGAACACCCTGGCTCGGGAACTGTGTGCTTATGGCCGCAAGTTATCCGCGGGGTTGCAGGGTGGGAACGACCCGCCGTTCGATGAAAACTACGACGACTATCTGGCATTCCTGAATGTGATCGCGGGTATGGATGTCGCGACTGGTCTGGAGCGATTCCGGGTAAAAGCCGATCGTGAGGCCACGGAAGGAGCCACATACGCGGCTCAGGTGTATGTGAATTTGCTTCTCCGAGCGAACCTCCCAGCGGAGGCACTCGCCGCGGCGAAGATCTACCTGCTGACCCAAGACGATCGCAATATGATCTGCCCGGGTGTGGGTGAACTGGCGCGAAAGGCTGGGGATTTCGAGACGATGGCCGAAGCCGCCCAGGCTCGCAATGACCCAGTTGGCTTCCTCGCTGGGCTAATCGCTGGTCACAAATGAGAGCAATGAAGATTGACCGCAAGAAAGCACAAAATGCACAAAAGGAAGACAAAAGATATTCACAGCGGTTTTCCTTTTGTGCATTTTGTGCTTTTTTTCGCCAATCCTCTTTTCGTGGCCACTTGTTGAGGTGTCGTATGCGTAGATCTGGCTGGCCGCTCATCGTCTTTCTCTTCGTGGGCTGTCATCCGGACCGGTCGCCAACGGGCGATTCCACACTGATCGAACCGTCAACATTTTCCGCCTGGCCAAAAGCGGCCGACAAGCCCATTAAGGTCGGTCCAGTCCAGTGGTTGTTTTGCCGTGCGCCGACCCAGAAGGAGGAAGAGGCCCAGAAGGAGATCATCAAGACCCACGGGCCACACATGGGCTTCTCTATCATCGTGCGAACCAGTCCAGAGGCAATAGCACCGTTCCGTGAAGGCAAACCACTTCCCGTCGGGTCAGTTGTCGTGAAAGAGAAGTACGCGGACGCTCTGGCGACCGGGCCTCTGTACGCGTATGCTGCGATGAAGAAGCGGGAAGCCGGATATGATCCGGAAGGTGGCGATTGGGAATACACGTTCGTTACTCTTCTTCCTGACCGAAAGGTGTCGCGCGGGCGATTGACGGAGTGCGCAAGTTGCCATGCCTCGGCCAAGGCTCGCGATTTCTTGTTCCGTTCCTATCCCAACGACGAGCAGTAATCCAAGATACGCCGAATCGGAGTGGGGGCACATCCAACAGGCCTCGACTATCGTCATAACAGTGCGACGGTGCGTTTCGCCCGTTCGCGAAAAGGAGATCCTATGGCGCGTGTACTCGCTCTCCTGCTCGCCGGTGCCGTCCTTGTTGTCTCACAGGTTTCCGGGCGCGATGTACCCAAACCTCCCGGCCCGGTGAATGAACCCATGCCTGGTAGTCAGCCCGACGCCGGTTTGCCTGTCGGTAAGTGGACCATCGAATTTGCCAATGGGGTGATCGAGGTGTGTGAACTCCGTAAAGATGGGACGGCTTCCGTCGTCGAGCCTCTTCGGTCCTCCAACGGCAAAGCAGAGATCACAGACGGTTCGGTCGCAATCGTTTTCGAGGATGATCGGGTTGAGCGATGGACCCCGGTTGGTAAGCGGCTTGTCGTCGAACACTGGGCGGCGAGCGCCCAATTCCCAGCTGGAAAACCGGTGCTCGGCATCGGCACGTTGGCAAACGTCAAGGGATTACAGATGTCTCTGAAATTGGAGCGGGAACAGTATCGGGTTGATGAACCCATCACCCTTGAGGTCGTTATCAAGAACACTGGCACCGAGAAAGCCTTCCTGGGTATGAGTGCCTCTGACATGAGCCAGTTCGACTTTGCCGTGTGTTACGTTGGCGGGGGCATGACGCAGTCTGGCAAGATGCCGCTGACCAAGTATGGAACCAAGTTGCTCCAGGAATTGCCTGCCGCAAAGAATATCTCGATCTGGCTGAAGCCCGGCGAACAGCGATCCTATCGCTTCGCGCTCAACCGGATGGTCGATCTAACGCTGAGTGGAACCTATTCTGTCGTCCTCAAGCGTACCATCCCAATTCAGCCGCCCAAGGATGAAGAAGGCAATAAGCTGACCAGCACTAGTATGCCGGACGAGCTGATCTCCAACGAGTTGTCCGTCGGAATCACCGAGCCTCCCGTCCCCAGCCGGTAGATGTGGATGGCGAGGCGGTTTGTCGGTTTGGTTCAAATTGGGGTCGCAGCACTCCGGTCGCTAACGCTCCCGGCTCGCCTAAAACCTTTGGAGATGAAAGTTTTAGGCGAGCCGGGAGAGCCA
>DASZJS010000579.1:0-2623 GCA_035947935.1 Gemmata sp.
CCCTGCCATCGTCTCGTCCTTTCAAAAATCTGATTCATTGTTGCTATCATTACTGATACAGTTCACTCCATCGGCAAGAGGTCAAATTGTGGCTTGTGAATGAAGCCTCTCGCATCGTAAAGCTTCTCTGGCTTCATCCCAACGTCTCAATCTCGACCGCGCGAAGTGTAATGCGGTGATGGAAGTTCGCGGCAGTCGCGCATCCCAACAAAGAAGCCCACCCGATTTCGGGTGGGCTTCTTGTATTTCGATTGTCTCACATTATCCCGGCTCACTTCTTCTCAACAGGCGGAGGCGTAACGGGGTTGGCGGGCGGAGCCGGAGGAGCGGGTGTTCCGGGGGCCGCACCGCCTGTTGCAGGGGGTGTTGCTGGTGCGCCTGGAGCCGCACCACCTGCAGGTGGGGGTGTTGCTGGTGCGCCTGGAGCCGCACCAGCTGGTGCCGGGGCACCAGCGGCAGGCGGGGCCGGGTTGGCGGGCGCTGCTGGAACCGGGCAGGCCGCGGGTACTGGAGCCGGGAATACAACGCCGCCAAACCCACCAATCACTCCCGGAGGGCCGCCACCCGGGAATATTGGGTTGATCGGACTTGGAGAGGTTGGTCCATCCGCATCCGGTCGGAGCTTTTCGGCCTTCTCGGAAGTGGTCACGAACAACACGTTACTCATCCGAATCGCCCGCAGGTCCGCAACCTCGGCAAGCAGACGGATAGCTGTTTCCAGCGGCACATCATCCAGCTTCAGGTTGACAGTCTTGTTCGCCTTGTCGCCCAGTCGCGGATCGACCACCACGTTTGCTCCAGTCTCGGCGGCGAGTTGCTTTGCGGCCGTGGCGAATGCCGTTCCCTCGCAATCCACACTGACTCGCTGCCGGAGTTGACGGGTAATCACCCCGTCCTCCGTGGAGATATACAGTCCCTCCGTGGTCAGCCCGAATTTCAAGTTGTACGGAGCGAGGATGGCCTTCAATCCCTCCCGGACCTTGACTTGCTTCAAGTTCACGCTGACGGTTGGCTGATTTGGATCGAGCCCGAACTGGTACACGGAGTTGTCCAGAATGACCGGAACCTTCATCTTCTCTTTCAGATCGGTAATCACATCCTGGAGCGTTCGTGCTTGATACTGCATGTCGCCGATTTCATCCAGCGCCTTGCGGGCGGTGGTCATCGGGTTTTCTGTCTTGGCCGGGGCTGGAGCTGGGGCGCTGGCCGGGACAGCGGCTTGAACTGCGAACGGCGTCATTGCGAACACTGCAACCGCAAACAACCGATGAAGTGTCAGGCGCATCGGAAAGGCTCCTCGGAAATGACGGCCGACGGGACGAACCGGCGACCGGATCAACAGCAGACATTCTATCAGACGAATTACTGCCTGGCGCGGTTCAATTTTGGGGCAAAAGGATTCGCTTTGGTCCACCCCCTCCCTAACGATTTTTGAAGTTGCGCTTTTCGTGGTTGTTATGCGAAAAAGCCCGATACAAGCCCGAAGCGCCAGCGAGGGAAAGGCTGTCCCTCGCTGGCGCTTCGGGCTTGTATTGGGGCTTTCCCATCACAACCATAAAAGCGCAACTTCAAAAACCGGGTAGACTGAATTCACGCGAACGCGGCACAAAGCCGAATGTGCTGTTCCACATCGAGCGTTTCGGAGCGGAGGGTGCCATCGATCCCCAGCGCTGAGAGTTTGGCATCCACTTCGGCCTTGTCCCTGCGTCCTGCCGGCCACCCCGACAGAGCTTGCCGAAGATTCTTCCGACGGTGAACGTAAAGATCCCTTAAAAACACGCGAAACTTGGGAACATCTCCCACCTTCGCCCGTTTCTCCGCGTTGGGTCGGATCAGCACGATGGCCGAATCCACCTTGGGCCGCGGATAAAAGTTTGTCGGGAGCACCTTCCGCACCACCTCCACATCCGCCACGCTTTGCACCAGCACACTCAGCGCGTTGTAGTCCTTGGTTCCCGCCACCGCACGCAGGCGTTCGGCAATTTCCCACTGGACCATCACCACCATCCGCTCGATATCCGCGCGAGCGATCAACAGATTGCTGATAAGAGGGGTCGCGATGACATAAGGCAGATTCGCAACCAACTTCCGACGCGTACAGTGACGGGCCACAAACAGTTCATCCCACGCCGCGAGCATTTCCGGATTCAGTTCGTTCTTGCTTGCGAGGCAGTCGCCGAAAACGAATCGGACGTTCTGTCGTTCCCCAATTACCTCACGGGCAACTGGGGCCAGGCCCGTGTCGATCTCGACCGTGCAGACACCCCCGGACCACAGAGCCAGTTGGGCCGTCAGCGACCCGGTTCCGGTACCCACCTCCAGAACTGCATCCGCTTGACCCAATTCGGCTGTCCGCACGATCAGGGCAAGAAGGTTCAGGTCGATGAGAAAATTCTGCCCCAGCTTGCTCTTGGCCTCCAGTCCGTGGGCCTGGAACAGCCCGCTCAGATACGACAGCGTCTGCCGCGGCGAAGGAACATTGGGGATCTCGGTATCTGACATTCGGTTTTGTGGGTTGTTGATTGTTTGTTGTTGATTGGGATTTGGAACAATCCGGCCTTTTGAAGATGGCCGCCCAGGTCGAAGGACAGGGCCTTTTTTTGACTACTTTACGATACTCATG
>DASZJS010000580.1:0-11239 GCA_035947935.1 Gemmata sp.
TGCCCCGCCTGCATACTCGACAATGTGCGTCCGGAAGAAATCGCCACTCTCTGCGAGCAGTTCCAACTTGCCACCGGTTTTTGTGTGTGCAACCGCCGTTTTGAGGCCATCGGCGGTATATCGTCGAGCGTTCACAGCCAATATCTTCATCCCGGGTGCCAACCCCGCCTTTGCCGCGGGCAGATCGGGGACCACATCTCCCACCGTTCCATCCGCTCCCAGTTGCAAGCCGATCGAATCGGTCAGGTTCACTCCTTTCGATAACCCCTCCTGTGCGGCAAACAGATCCGATGGCTTCTCGGCATATCCGAGTTTCCACCCGGCCCCGTTGATCCCCTCAAAGGGAGGCGATTCCGCCGGCAACTCCACGCGGCGAACGAAATGAGTCTTCCAATCGTGAGGTGTCACTGCGTTGAGAGCATTTACCAGGTCGTCGAGAGAGTAACCCACGACGATCGGTTTCCCCGAGCCACCTCCAAAGAACGCCTGGCAGAAATCCTCGAGCGATTTTGTACCTTTGGTCTTCGTGCGGATCAGCACATCCACTTCGAGCCAGAGCAGAGTCCCCTCATCGTAAAAATCGACGGCTCGCCGCCACGATCGCCACGATCTCGGTGCATCGAACAGCACATTCGCCGCGGCTGCCGTGTCATCCAGAGGTCGCCAGGCTCGACCGCGAGAGTTGTTCATCCGGGAAGCCGTCAGGGCCAGGTATTCGCGGGCATCTTCGGGCGAGAACAACCCGCACCGTGCCGCCAAGACCCAGCCGATGTAGTTCGTCAGTCCTTCGTACACCCACAGCAACCGGGTTTGTTGTGGAGTTTGATAGTCCTTCATAATCATGTCTGCCGGCCGACGGAATTTTCCGTTCCAGGAATGCGTGTACTCGTGCGGAAGCAGAGTGGCCGCCGCGCGGCGTTCCGTGGACTTGATAAGTGCCAGTTCCGTAAGGCGATTGTCGCTCGACTGATGATGTTCGATCCCGGCGCTCGGAATGTGGTTGCTCAGTCCCAACAGAAAGGTGTAGTTTGCGTAGGGCTTGGCCGGGCCGAACATGGCCGCGGCTTCACTCGGCAATCGGTCCCACGCGGCTTTCGTTTCGGCTGGTACTTCCAGTCCATCGGCGCTATCGCAAGCGAGGACAACCCGGTGCCGATCCTTCTCAGTTCCAATTGGCACGATGCGAACGTGTTCTCCCGCCAGCACTGGCGAATCGATCAATGTCTCCAGTGCGACGGTTTTGAACGTGATCTTCCCATCCTTCTCCGAGTCCGTGGGTAAGGCGGTGCCGTACTTCCATCCTGGCGGTAAGCGAAGAGAGGCCGTGTAGGGCAATTGGAGTGCATTCGCGACTGCTGGATACATGAGTACATCATTCCAGTTCATCGTCATGACCTTTGGAGAAGCGACGGTCATGAACGCGGCACCTCCTTCGGACCCAGCAGCGAGCAGCAAGTCGAATTTCACTTCGACAGCCTTCGTGTCCTGCGCAACCTTACATCGGACGGCGAACGGATCGGCATCGTCGCGCTGCCACGGCAATGTCTGATTTTTTGCCGTGACTCGAAGCCCGGAAACATTGGCGATCTGTCCGACAGGCCGATGCCGACCGGGAATCCAACGTGGGTAGTGGAGCGTGAGGGAGCCAGCCTCAGTCGGTACAATCAGCCGGACATGGATCAGCCGTTGGGCCACCTCGGACGCATCGACCTCAAGTTCGACAGCAGGGGCCGACCGGCCGATGGAAGGTGTGGCGATGGCTACGAGGAAAGCGAGGGGCACGATCAAACGCGGACGCATGGGGTATCTTCCGGGTGTGGAGTCGGTGTCTGGAATACGGAGCATGATACCTTATCGTTCGTCCTTCGTCCTTATCGGCTAGTGATGAGAGTTCAATGACATCAGCCGAGAGTTCGAGTAAGATCGACAGTTGCACTGAAGCTGTTATTGTTTCGAGGAACTGCCATGTCTCGGCCATCACGCCGCGGAATAACACTTGTCGAAGTTCTGGTAGTCGTCGCCATCCTCGCCATCTTGATCGGTCTTTTGCTCCCGACAACTCGTCGCGTTCGAGAGGCCTCGGCACGCACGCAGTGCATGAACAATCTCAAACAGCTGATGCTCGCACTCAGCTCGTTTGAGGTGAACGACACCAGACTTGATAAGTATCTGTCATCGAATCGTTCGGAGAAGATTACTGGACAAGTGTTCCCTCCAGGTTGCGTGGGACCAGGAGCGACGCCCGAGGACCGACTCAGTTGGATGGTAGCTCTGTTGCCGTACCTGGAGCAGTCTTCCCTCGCGCAACGATTCGACATTGAAAAGGGCTACTCTGGGAATCTTGCACCATCCAGCACCCTTATCAAGACGTTCCTCTGTCCTGTTTCGGCTAATCTTCCTGCGGGTGAGGCCGTGACCAATTACATTGCCATGGCTGGCATTGGAATCGACGCCGCCCGGCAACCGGCGGGCGCTCAAGGCAACGGCTTCATGGGGTACGACCGCCTGACCTCATTCGCAATGATCGAAGCCGGAACTTCCAACACGATCACGCTGATGGAAACGCGATCTGGTTATGGTCCGTGGGCGAGAGGTGGGGCATCGAACTTGCGAGGATTTGATCCCACTGACGTGCCACTGTATGGCGACAATCGGCCTTTCGGGGGACATCCTGAAGGAATAATGCACGCCGCGATGGCCGATGGCTCGGTTCGGTTACTCACACCAACAATCGATCCGAAGAAACTCGCCGCCGCGATCACGATCGCAGGCAGAGAACCCGTGGATCTGGATTGAGAATCTCAGTGAGGTATAGAATTCTGATAATGGTTCTTCGCTGGCTCGCGGTCGTATTGATTTTGCGGGTGCTGGCTGCAATTGTGTCGAATTACGCCGATTACTTCCCCCCGAATTTCGATTCACTCTTCCTGCAGGGCCGCGAGACGACCTTCAGCGGTGCATACAAGTCAGCATTCTACGTGCACATCTTTTCCGGCCCATTCGTGCTGTTCAACGGCTTGATCTTGTTGAGCGAATACATTCGCCGGCATCACGGCGGCTGGCACCGTGTGTTGGGCCGGGTTCAAGTCGCGGTGTTGCTTCTGTTCGTACTCCCAAGCAGTGTGGTGATGTCCAGGAACGCGTTTGGCGGTTGGCCGGCTGGATTGAGCTTTCTCTTGTTGTCGGCGGCGACCGCGAGTTGTGCGATCGCCGGCGTCGTACACGCGCGCCGTCACCAATACGTCCGGCACCGTCGGTGGATGCTCCGATGCTACATCCTGATCTGTTCGGCGGTAGCCCTTCGTCTGGTCTCGGGGGCGGCGGAAGTGTTTGGCGTGGCAAATGCCGAGAGGGCCTACATCATTGCTGCGTGGGTCAGTTGGCTGTTGCCGCTGACGACATTCGAGTTAGTAGAGAGAATGTCAGCCCACCGTCACTCCCGGCCCACCGTTTCTCCCAGATATGCGGCCAGTGGATCGACTGTTCCACAGCCACTCCGCAGATGAAGCTTAACACGGTAGGCATCTTCAAGATCAAGCCGCGGCACACGCTCGACGCCGTCGAGGAACTGGTGGCTTGGCTCTTCATCTCGACGTTCGTTGCAGGTATGATCGCCTTTCTGGAAGTGGCGATCGGTTCGCTCGCGCATGGCCCGGAATGGCTTGGCACCTCGGAACCGCACTCGTGTGAAGTCGTCTCCGATGCTGGCGAGGAGGAACACGAGACTGGAGGCTGAAATGTCGAACTTCTTCGATCAAATCGGCATCAGTCCGAACGCGGGCGCCAGCGCGGGCGCGATCAAGGAGGTCGAACGCGCGTGTGGCGTTCGTTTCCCGCAGGATTTTCGCGATTTCTACCGTGCGAGTGATGGAATCGATATCCCATGCGATCTCCACCCCGCGACCAGGAAACGACCGCGAGGGCCGCGATTACAGAAGGTTGTTTCGATACTACCCCTGGATCGATTCGCCGAGTACAGCACCTTCCACGGTGCCAGATATGTACCGTTCATGGATTGCAACGACTCGGATCCATACACGCTGTGCTGTCGCGAGCCCCTGAACGGTTTCATCGTCCATATCTTCCACGACAACGACCTGCACCTTCAATTGGTGTGCAGCAGTTTCACCCGGTTCCTCGACCTCATTGCCGAAACCCATCAGCAGATTCGCACCCTCGATTGCGACACGAGTGAAGCGATCGATCGCTTTGCACTGATCCCCGGCGATTACGACTTCGAAAGTACACGACGCACAGAGAAGGATGCGCGAATCGGTCGGAAATTGATCCGATCCGCAAGTCGGCTGGAAGATGGGGAGCGAAGCGCCGACCTGACATATGCAGCGCAATTGTTCGGTGCCGGGCACGAATCGGACCTGGAACGCATCCTGGCGGTCGGAGATGAATACGTGCGCGAGGCCGTGCTCCGACGCTGTCGTTGCCTGAACTCACCCGCAGCTCGGAAGATTCTGAAAAAGGACGCCGAAGACTTTGAACATTTCGTGAACGAGTTGGCAGACCGCTTCACCGCGGCCGGGCTCAAGGTGAGACGGAATCCCCCCAATTCGCACGATCTCATGGTTGGGCACAACGTATACGTGAACGTGCTCAGGTTTTATTCAAATCGCAGGGATTCCACTCTGTTTGATCGATTCGTGGCCGAACACGTGAGACGATGATGGTTGATGTGCGGTCGCACTCGGAGGCAAGCGGTCATCCCCAAAACGAGGATGCCTTATACCGTCCCATGATTCAAACAGTTGAAGCGGTCGTCGATGAGTCGGGTCGAGTCCGGTTGCTCGGCGAACTTCACGTCACTGGCCCCCGACGGGCGCTGGTGACGGTACTTGAAGAGCCAGCCGCGGTGCCGGGCGAGACCGCGCTACTCGCCGAGGCGGCCCTTGCAGTAGATTGGCCCCGACCGGAGGAGGACGCGGCGTGGTCGCACCTCCACCTCCAGCCACCCGCAAGTCCCTGACGCCCACCCCCTTTCTCATGGCCACCGAAAGATACCGAGATCATCCACGTTTTGCTTGGTTGGTACTCTCATACTTCCCCAATAGCACGCCAGTCAATAGTTCCATCACCGTCAACTGATCCGTTGTGAGTCGAGAGAAGTCGATGGGCGGTTGCGCTGCGCATTTTTCGCAACTCAATTTGCCCTTGAGTGACATCATCCTTGAGAGACCCGACAGCGATGTGCGCAGATCGGCATCGACAATTTCCTTCCACGCACAGAATGCGCAGGCTGAAGAATAACCAAATAGTCCGGTAACGCTGCCCTGATCTGAGTAGTGATCTGGTACTTCAAGAATAGACAGTACAACGGCTATCTTGAAGAGAACGGCAAAAAGTTGTTAACCCGATATATTTCTGCCGAACTCGAACGCATAAGATAACTTCTTCAGGTTACGAGTGTCGCGGTTTCAATTTCACATTCCGTATTACGTATTTCTTCCATGATCCTCCTGATCGACAACTACGACTCGTTCACTTACAACCTCGTGCAACGGTTTGGGGAGATCGACTCGACGTTGCCCATGCAGGTCGTTCGTAATGATCGGATCACCCTCGATGAGATCGCGGCGATCAAGCCAACTCATATCATCATTTCTCCCGGCCCATGCACACCCAAGGAAGCCGGCATCTCCAACGAGGTGCTGAAACGATTTGCTGCCACCACGCCCGTGTTCGGTGTGTGTCTGGGGCACCAGTGCATCGGGCATACATTTGGCGGCGATGTGATCCGCAATTGGCGGATCATGCACGGGAAGGTGTCCCCGATTTACCACGATGGCAAGGGGGTGTTTGCGGGACTTTCAAACCCATTCGAGGCAACCCGGTATCACTCGCTGGTCATCAAGAAAGAGACGTGGAACAATCCGGATTTTGAGGTGTCTGCCTGGACAACCGAAGGTGAGATCATGGGTGTGCGACACAAGATATGGCCGCTACATGGGGTCCAGTTCCACCCGGAGAGTTTTCTGACAGTTGAGGGTCCGAAGATCCTCCGAAACTTCCTGGAATTGGCGAGCCGGAAGCCTCACGAGAAATAAAGTCCGTCGCTCACGCTTCCGGCTCGTTAAGAGCATGATTCCGTCGCTAACGCTTCCTCGTCTTAACGAGCCGGAAGCGTGAGCGACGGACTAACGAGAAAGCGACGGTCCGATCTCGTTTAAAAGTTTACCGAGCCCCGGTCAGGCTCTTCTCGAACAGGATGAGGTTGTCGCCGCGGTCTGCATCCCACCGGAGACCGACCACATCGTAACCCAGCTCGATTGCCAGGTGCATCATGGGTCGGTGGCTGTTGTGACACTCCAGCCGGAATGATTCATAGTTGTGCTGAACCGCCCAACTCTGAGCGGCCTCGATCAACTGCGAGCCAATCCCCATGCGTCGACCGTCCGGCAACACACCGTAGAACCATGCGAAAAAAGTGTCTGGCTTCAGCTCGAATCCGAGGAAGAAGCCAGCGGGTTTGTCCTTCACTCGTGCGACAAGTTGCAGGATGTTGTAGCGTCCCAAATACCGTCGACGAAACGACTCGATCGTCTTTGCCGGTCGGAATATCTGGTTATACATATCCACGATCAGGGGTAACTCATCCACCCCGACGATATCGATGATAGCGTCCGCCATGAGAGTGACCTTTCCCAGTACGATCGGATTAGCGTTCTGGCCGGTACAAGCCACCGACAACGTCATCCCATGACGGCACATTCCAGTTTGCGATCAGTTCCCGGAGTAATTCTCCGCCTGCATCCTCTTCCATTTCCGCGGCCGAAATCTCTACTGAGTCTTCCACGATTTCATCTCCGGGTTCGTCTCCGTATTCTGCTTCGTCCGATTCCGCTTCGGCAGCCGCAGGGACCAACTCGAAAACGGAGTCCTCAGTCTCACCTTCACCTACCTCGACCTTCTCGGATTCCGTTTCCTCAGCGGCCCCGGCTTCGGCGGGTTGGCCGCCCTTGCGACGCCGTCGCCGTCGCCGTCGCCTCTTCCGTCCGGTTCCCGGCTGACCATCCCCGGAAGCCGCATCTCCATTGGGATCGCTTTCCGTGCCGCCTTCGCCGGCATCATCGCCGCTTTCACCGGCATCATCGAACTCTTCTGAATTAGCCTCGTCCATGCTTTCCGCGGGATAGTCCGCGAACCCCTCTTCTCCCGAGACCGAGGAGTTTGGAGTGGGAGATGGGCATTCGGTGGGTGAGGGAGGGGTCGACGGTTTGTCGCGTTCCAGCTCACGGGCCAATTCAGCCCAATCATCATCAAATTTGGCGGGTTCGGTCATGGTGTGCCGGAGAAAAACAAACCCCGTGCCGATATCCGGTTCACCACCGGGTCGGTCACGGAAGGGGGGAGGGTATGAACCGTGTGAATTGATTCTATCGCGCAGTCGCTATGCCGGAAACGTCATCCTGAGCCAGAACCCACGCCCGGGCCGTTCCCGGCCCCCGGGCGAAGCTGACTTCCACCACTCGATCGCCGGGTTCGGCCCCGAATGCTGCAGCAAGAGCTTCACCCAGTGGTTCCCCTTCGGGAAGGTCATCCCGAGGCACCAGGAAGACATCGACAGGCCAGTGTGCGGCGGATCCCACGCGATCCGTGACGACATCCCACGAATCGGCTGGCAGCGGCAACCCCGGCAACAACCGCCCCAACACTTCTCCGAGTGCCTGCTCCAGACAGGAGCGTGGTGGCAAGAGATAGAACGTAGCCATGCGCGGACCATCCCTGAGTGAACGTGGGCTCACTAGGGGTATCGGCCCCACTTCGGGATGCGACGATATTGGCAAGAGGAAGATCGAAAATCAATTCACTTGGCTATCGGGGAACTGGAAAAGTCGGCAAAATCGGCAGAAATGATTGGCGTTAGCCAGGGGATATGAAGAAGAAAACGAGCGGGTTGATTCCGCCCGTTCGTTGATACGACACTCTTCTTTACTTCTTCTTCTTGAGGATATCGACCTTCTTGGACTTGTCTTCAATCTCAAGAGCGTCATCTGTCAGTTTCTTGACAGTCAAGATTTCTTCGACATCCTGGTCTCCGAGTTTCAACTTGACGGTCAGTTTTTCCTTCTCGATCTTGTAAGTTCCTTCAATTGACGTGTCGACACCATTGGCCTTTATAGCAATACGCAGTTTCCCTTCCTTCGTGAATTCGATGGTGGTTCCAGGTGGGATTTCGCTCGCGGACTTTGTCACCTCCCACGAACCTACGATCTTCTTCACGTTGTCGTCCTGGGCACGGGCGGTCCCAGCGCATACGACCACGGCCACACCGAGCATTGCAAAGCAGAGAGTCCTCATTTCCAACTCCTTTGAACTCCGCCACGGGGATTACCGAACTCCGGTCACCCAGCGGATGTCGTGGTGATGGTACAGGGCAGAATGGGATGAAAAAGATGATCGACTGTCCACTGAGCCATTTGCAGTATAGGCGTAGCCGCGATCCAACTCTTCATTTGTGAAACTCGCAGTATCACGCCGCCGCGGTGCGGATGAGGACATCGTTCACGACCGCGACAATTTCGGCGACATCTGCCAACCCTCCGGTGCCGACATCCCCACACGCCAGTTGCTTTACGATGGGAGGAACGATCCGAAGTGTGCGGCTCCGATCGTTGATCTGGGCGATCAGTTGGACATCGTCGAGGTGTCCGGGGATGTGAGCCGCACCGCTGTCGGCAGCGATTGCTTTCAGATGTCGGCGGGTGAAGGGATGTTGCCACATGAGAGTATTCATGGCCGGGGCCAGAACAACAGGTTTGGCCATGTCCCACGCTCGCCAAACGCACGTCAGGCAGTTGTCGCACAGCCCGACCGCGAGTTTTGCCAGCGTATTTGCATCGAGTGGAGCGATGACGAACACATCCGCCCATTTTCGCAACTCGATGTGCAACACGCTGTCCCCGCGTTCGTACCAGTCCCCCGCTTCACGGCCAGGCCATTCATCCGCATCGAGAATTACGAGGGAAGGATCGCGCTTCGACGGAGCAGATGACATGGATTTTCCTCCATCCTCCTGCCCCTTGCCTACCGATGTCGGATCGAAGAAATACGTTGCAGCCTCCGTCGCCACAACCTTGACCGCATGTCCCGCGGCGTTCAGAGCCTCAAAGAGCGCGGGGATGCGGACAGCCGCCACGCTTCCGGTGGCACCTAGTAGCACATTAGCCATGCCCAATCCGCTCCTGATAAAGAGACTCGACGGCCAGGACAAGTCGGTCGGGTAACTCCCGGCGTGGCACCCGCTCATAGCGATCCTTGAGCGGGCCGAGGAACTCCGTGTGGGCGGCAGCTTCCAGTGTTGTCGTGACCATCAGATCGGCATTAGATGCGGTTCGGGAAGCTTCCGCCAGTTCGATCAACTCGCTGTCCCCAATGCCGGACTCCATCTGAAACTTGACGAGAACTCCGGCAAAACCCCACGACTGACGCATCCGGTCGATCAATTTCGGGCCGCGGACAAGCCGCAGCCACACTTCGGATGCGGAGCCGGCAATTTTCCCGGTCTTTTGTTCGGTAAGCGTTGGCGGTCCATTTTTTGCCTCCCACTGTCCTGTCCGGGCGTTGAAAAAGGTGCCGGGATTCGGGGCGTATGCCCCTGCTGGGAGGAAATCGCCACCAGCTGCTGCATGGCAGACGGCATGAAACCCACTGGCTTTCATTTGGGTCTGGAGAAGAACTGCCAGTTCATCGTAGGATCGGAACGGAACGACTACTAACCGTTCTCCGGACTCGCGGGGGTTTAACCCAAACTCGATCAGCATGTCCGGGCGGGAGGTGAGCAGCGTAACGGTGTGTCCGCGACCCCAGGCCGTTCGAGCAACCGCTGTTCCAGTTCGGCCAGTGAATACGCTTGTGACGCACCGCACTCGGTCAATCGCGGATTGAGTGCTTCCGGCAGTTATCAGGAAGTTCATGAGTACGAGTCAATCGGTGAGAGCGATCCGGCATCTACGATGCCGCTATCAATTATACCGGGAGTGGAGAGTTGAGATTGTAAGACGGGGTGTCTTTGGTTGTCACTATCCATTCAACTCACTTCCCGCGGGCGCGTGGTTGAGGAACTTCGGTCTTTTCGAGGTGCGCTATGAGATCCTGTTCCGGATCCAGAACCGCATCCCGGAGTCGGGGCAAGAGTGGGCCTGGGTTCGAGTTCGTCCGCAACAACTGAAGGTAATCCTGAAGTACTTTCTTCGCTGCCGGATCGCTTCGGAGCATGAGGTGAACCCACGCCCACGCTTCCCGGTATTCCGGTTTTCCCATCTGTTTGACTTGTTCGAGTTTCTCCAGACGGGCGAGATCCGGCTGGAACGGCCCACGACGCAAAATATCCAGGTGTTGGGGATTCACCCCCTGGTTTGCCGGGGGTAACTCAAAGTAACCTGCCAGCCCCTCATCCAGCCACAATGGCACATCCTTCAGGACACCATGCAGCAGAGCATGTGTCAGTTCGTGGCGAAGGTCCGCTCGGATGTGATCGCCCATCCAGGTATAGATATTAAGGTCATCCTTGCCGACCATTCCTGGTTCCTGGAGGAAATACGCCCGACGGGGCGGCAGTTCCTTGTGTCGGAGTCGCATGAACCGCTCGTAGCGCTCCTGAGTATCGAACAGGAACACCTGAACTACGTTGTTGCTCGGCGGTAGCCTGAGTTCCCCGAATACCTGATCGGGTAGATCTTCCAACTCCGTGAACGCCGGGTCGTTCTTATCCGGTTCAAAGTCAGTGTAAAAGACATAGTACCCGCGGCGTGTAGCGAACTTGCCGGGCAGTGTGGTGGGTGGGGCGGCTCGTGCGACGAGTTCTCGACCCTCGGCGGATGGAACCGGAGGAGCAGGTTCTGGTTGGTGGTCCGGGTGGATGAGTTCACAGCCGATGGGCAGGATCAGGAGTCCGATAACCTGAGCGATTGTGGTCACCGCTTGAAAGCCGGCTCGGGTTCGCTGCAGTGGGAACGGCATGCGGATCGGCCCCAGGGCGCGGGAAATCTGCCTGACCTCAGGCGTGCCCGTGTTAATTCGGTCGCCAGGTGTGCGGAACTTCACAATTCAACGGTTTTACCGACTGTGGTGGAAGGGTAAGGGTGAATGATGGACGATGATCGCTTTCGACCGGAGTCCGAGCCTTTCCCTCTCCCTCAATCTTGCCTCATTACCCCAGCATCCGTTTCCGGCGGCGATTCTTCGCTGCCTTCGCTGCAGTCGCCCGACATACCATTTCCCACCAGTT
>DASZJS010000581.1:0-5091 GCA_035947935.1 Gemmata sp.
AGTATTACAAGGTACCGAACCTTGTGGAACTGGCATTGTGGTATCCCGGCTTGCCGGGCTGCTATCTCGACAGCACAACGCTGCCGAATGCGACGACGAGTACGATCGCCGTGAAGTTCTACGATGCCAACCTGAACCTGATGACGATCCAGCCCGCGCTGCCGACGATCACGGTGTATATCGACAACAGCCCGGCCAAGGCGGGGATATCGTTGCCGATGTTGAACAATGTTTCAGCGACGACAGCGTGCGGGTATCTGCCATACGACCCGACACATAAGGCCTACGATGTAAGCATTGCGTATACCGCGAGCCAGCCGCAGGGGCATGCGAACTACTCGTTCAGTGTGATCCGCGGAATTGGCGGGAGCGGAGCGTCGTGGAGCGCAAGCGGGCCGGTGACGGTGCCGCCTGGGCCGTTCCAGGATACGGTGGCGGATTTGCTCAAGACATGCACTACCGCGGGGTTCGCGGCATCGGTTTATGTCGCTACGACTGCAACAACCGGATGGGCGGTGCGTGCGGGTGGGTTGGATGCCTCCGCTTCAGAAGCATTTGTTCTGGCACCGGGGAGTTAGGGGAGTATCTCGGTTCAAATCCGCAAGGATAAATTGGGGCACGCAAGTTTTTTTGAGAAAACCAGACAAAAGGCCCATGTCACCCGCAGTGAAGCGACGCGAGTGACATGGGCATTGTTATCTTTCCCGGCATGGTTTGATCGCGGTAGCTCCGATCACCCCATCACTTTCCGATAGAGCGCCTCGTAGGCCGCAGCGCTACGGTCCCAACTCCAGTCCTGGGCCATCCCCGTTTGCACGATCTGCTGGAAGTCGGTCGGTCGGTCGCGGTAAAGCGTCAGTGCCCACTTCACCGTTTCGTAGAGTGCCCCAGCTGTGTAATCGTTGAATGAAAACCCGGTCGCGCGCTTGTCGGCCATGTTCTCCAGCGTCGCATTGACCACGGTGTCCGCCAGACCGCCGGTACTACGGACAACCGGCGGCGTACCATATCGCAAGCTATACATCTGGTTCAGGCCGCACGGTTCATAACGGCTTGGCATCAGGTACAGGTCGGACCCGGCCTCGATCATGTGAGCCCGCGCTTCATCAAAGCCCAGATAGATCCCTACTTGGTAAGGATGTTTGTCGCGGAAGGCCTGCAATTGGTCGTGGAACTCGCGGTCTCCATCGCCCAGCACCACCATCTGACAGCCGAGATCGAGCAAGCCGGGGGCCGCACTCATCACCAGATCGATGCCCTTTTGGCTCACCAGTCGCGCGACCACTCCCAGCATGGGAGTACGCGGCTCTTCCGGGAGGTGGAAGCGGCGTTGCAGGTCCGCCTTGCACAGCGGTTTGTTTTCGAACACCGTTTTGGATGTGTATGTGGCGGCAATGTGTCGATCGGCGACCGGATCCCAATGTTCGTAATCGCAACCGTTCACGATGCCGCTGAGCTTCGAGTGAACCCCCGCCAGCAGCCCTTCGAGCCCATAGCCGAATTCCGCCGTCTGAATCTCCCGGGCATATGTTGGGCTCACTGTGGTGACCGCATCCGCGAACACAATGCCGCCCTTAAGGAAATTCATGAAGCTGTGGAACTCGAGTTGAGAAGGATTGAACAGCCAGGGTGGAAGCCCGGTGATGTTCATCACGGGTTTGCCAAAGTTGCCCTGATAAGCGATGTTGTGAATGGTGAAAACAGAGCGGATCTTCTGATATCCCGGCTGCGTTCGATATATCTCTTTCAAAAACACAGGAATAAGCCCGGTTTGCCAGTCGTTGGCGTGGATGACGTCCGGCGTGAACCCGAGATGTGGAACCAACTCCAACACCGACCGTGCGAAAAACACGAACCGTTCGGCATTGTCGGCGTAATCGGACTTGTAGTAGCCCATCTGCTGTTGATACAGTCCCCGCCCCGCCGCGGGGTCATCGCGATCGAAATACGGTTCATGCTCGATCAGGTAGACCGGCACATCGGAGTTAGGTAACTGGGAGCGATACAGTCGGCAGGCAAGTACCTTTGGCCCCATTGGAACGGGGAGGGTGATGCTGGTTCGTTCGACCGGTATCTTGGATCGACGAATCGCCGCGTAGTACGGCATCGCAACCGCAACCTGATTGCCCATGCGGGCGAGTGCCCGGGGCAGAGCCCCGGCCACATCCGCGAGCCCGCCAGTCTTGGCGAAACCGGCCACTTCCGACGATGCCACCACGACCCGCAATCCAGGCACTGCATATTCTCCGCGAGAGATTCAAACTTCTGAACCACGGAACTATAGGGTGGGAGGTGGAAGCAGGATAGAGCAAGTGCGATGAACAGCTACTTCGGACGTTTTATCACTATTTCAGGGCGAGCGTGGTCGTCCTAACCTCAATCCCATGCACGCCTTGGCCCGAGTTTTAATGATTTGGCTTTGTTTTGCAGAAAGGGACTTTTTCAAAGCCATCGCTTCAAATAATTCTAATTATATTGAGAATATAATTGCGCCCACAGTGGGGCACTACAAGAGTAAACGAACGTCTTGGCGTCCAGCAGCCGAGCTTTCGCTCGGTAACTGGACACCACGACGTTAGCCCCGGACACTTACCCAATTACTTCTTGTCTTCGGAAAGGATCGACTTGATCTCGCTCTGGAGGTCTGCCAGGTGAGCAACGGTCGCCGGATCTTGGGCCTTCCCTTTGGCAGTCCCAAGTTCCTTTTCCAGCTTTCCGAGAGCCACCCGGGCAACAGCTCGCAATTCGTTTACCCGCGGCCCAAGATCCGCCAGTCCTGGGATTCTGCCTCGTGGGAGTGTTGGGAAATCTCCCGCCCCCGGTGCTGGCGTGAACTCATTCTTGAGGATATCCACGTAGGATCGCTGAAGCGCCCGACGGATCGGGTCGATCTTCGGAGCTTCGCCCTTCAATTCGGTAAATAGCCCTGCTTGCAAGTCATCCACAAGATCAACCGGTGTGTATGCCTTATCGCCAAGCAACACCTCGGCGTCGAACAAACGCGACATACGGCTTGAAGCGAGCAGGCTAGTCAGGATCGACCGTTGCTGCGAGGTCACGGCACCGGCGGTTCCCGTATACTTGAACTGGTTCACAATTCCCGGGTTCAACAACTTGGTTGGCGTGGTGAAAGCGTTGTCGATCAGGAATTTCACGGCTTCCTTTTGCTTCTCTTTGGAAACCCGGACGAATGTTTCCCCACCACGTCCGCCGAGGGTTCGATTCTCGACAACGCCGCCAACCTCCTTGGCCACCGCCGAGAACCATCGGGCTCGGTGACTGATGATTTCTGAGTACACCTCCTCAAGCAAACCAAAATCTTCCCCTTTCTCCGTGGTCGCTGCCATCAGGTGATCCATCACCCGGTCGAGGTTCTTCAGCCCACAAGCCGTGGCCTGGACGGGATCGCTACCGATGTTCTCGGTCAGAACCGTTGGGTCCACGCCCGATGGGCCATCCTCGCCGCCAAACCGGAGGAACGGGTTCTTGATTTGCTCGGATGCCCACTCGTCCAGAGTTTTCTTTTCGTCTTCGGCAGTCTTTGCCGAGGCAACCGGTTTGTAACCCCACTCGATCGCGAAATAGTCGTAAGGTGCCAGAACGGGAATCATGCACTTGATGTTATCTTCCGGCTGGCAGACGTAGTTGAACCGTCCGTAGGACATGATCGACCCGACGCTGCCGTGTGTGGCGGTGAACGCGGGATCGCGAAGTTGGCTGATCGAATAAGCCTGGCTCGCCCGGTGGTTGTGCCGCAGCCCCAGGGTGTGCCCCACTTCGTGGCAGCAGATGTAGCGGAGGAGTTCGCCCGTGAGGTCATCGGGGAGCGGGAGCTTGCGGGCTTTTTGGTCCTGCGCGGAACACTGGACGAAGTACCACATCTGGGCCAGTTTCACCACATCGTGCCAGAAAATGATGTGTGCGGAAATAATCTCACCAGAGCGCGGGTCGTGAACGTGCGGTCCCATTGCGTTGGCAACCGGTTCTGCAACCCAGCGAATCACGGAGTACCGGGCATCCTCGGGATCGAAGCTGGGATCTTCGGTTCGCGAGGGAGCTTCCTTGCAAATGATGGCGTTCTTGAACCCGGCCTTCTCGAAGGTTGGCTTCCAATCCTCGACGCCCTTCTTCAAATAGGGGTGCCACTTCTCGGGAATCTCTTTCGAGAGGTAAAATACAATCGGCTTGACCGGCTCACTCACGGCTGCGGCAGGGTCTTTCTTTTCGAGCCGGTAACGGGTGATATATTCCCGGCTCACGGACCATTGCTTGGAGTGCGAGTAGTCGGTGAACTCTTCGGTGAAGTAACCGACACGGGGATCGAACAACCGTCCCGTCATCGGTGTCTCGGGCAGGATAGCAAGGCTCTGGTGGATGAGTGTGGTCACGCTTCGACCAGCGCCACCGAGCCCGGGTCCTGCTGGGCCTCCAGGGCCGCCAAACCCGCCGCCGCCACCTCCCCGGAACGTGACCAGGGCGCGTGCTTCGACGTTCGTTTGGAACGCCTTTACTTCGGAAAGGTACGACCGCGAGGAGTCGATGCTCGCCCCGGCTCCGCCCGCGGCCCGAGTGAGAGAAAGCTCTGGAAACCCGCTGACCAAGGCATCGCCGACATTGATGACTGTCGAACGATCCTTACCCTCGCACTCGACACTAAACACGGCGATGATCGAGTCCGTCGCGGACGCCTCGACGGCGGCTTGAATTGCCTTCCCATCGGATCGCTTGGCGAAGCCCACGCGCCAGAGGTAGATCTTGTTTCCTCGCCGCTCGAACTTCAGGATGGCGTTTCCGAGCGATGCGCCGCCCCAACTGCCACCGCCTGGCCCCTTGGCCACTTCCGCCTGCCAGAGGAATAGGCGGCCCAGCTTGTCCTGGGGAATCTCGAAATAGACCTTCTCTTCCAGCCGGTGGACAGCGAAGACCCCCGGCTGGGTCGTATAATCCTTGGTGATAACATCATCGTATTTCTTGAGATCTCCGGCCGCGGATTTGAAACCTTTACCCTTTGACGAAGGGAAGTCGCCCTTGGGGCCATCCTGAGGGAAGGCCGGAGATGACAGGGACACCAGCGCAGTGGCCAGGACTGCG
>DASZJS010000582.1:0-8988 GCA_035947935.1 Gemmata sp.
TGGCCCGATGTTCTCGTCACCCAGTACAACGGTTTGAAACCCTTCCTGAACAATGGCGATGGAACTTTTACAGATGTCACCCAGGAATCCGGGTTGAGCAATCCCGCATGGGGAACATCCGCGGCGTTCGTGGACTACGATCGAGATGGTTGGCTCGATCTTGTGGTGGTAAGTTACGTCGATTACGATCCGACTCACTCGTGCTATTCACCGACCGGTGGGCGGGACTACTGTGCCCCCAAAACATTTAAGGGACGGGTGAGTCGGCTGTTCCACAATCAGGGTGGACGGTCTTCTGCAACCGTGGGTCAAGACTCCCAAAGACCGCGCGCGCGATTCCTGGATGTAACCGAGTCCTCCGGTCTGAGCCGGATTTCCGGACCAGGTTTGGGCGTCGTGTGCGCGGACTTCGATGGTGATGGTTGGCCGGACATCTTCATCGCCAATGATGGCGCTCCAAACCGGCTTTGGATCAATCAGAAAAATGGCACATTCCATGAGGAAGCAGTTCAGCGAGGCATAGCCTACAACGCAATGGGTCAGGCCCAGGCGGGCATGGGAGTGGCTATCGGCGATGTCTACGGCAACGGTCTATTCGATATCTTCGTCACTCACCTCGCAGAGGAAACCCACACGCTCTGGAAACAGGGACCACGCGGACTTTTTCTGGACAAGACCGCGGAAACGGGGATAATCATACCAGCTTTGCGAGGCACGGGCTTCGGGACTGTGCTGGTGGACTTCGACCACGATGGGATTCTGGATTTGGCGATCGTGAACGGTCGCGTCGCTGCTCGCGCGACGGTGGAGGATTGGTCGCTCGGACCATTCTGGAGTGCCTACGGCGACCACAACCAGATCTTCAGCGGAGAGGGCGGAGGGCGGTTCCGGGACTCCTCGCAACAGAATAAGCCGTTCTGCGGAAGGTCCACAGTTTCACGCGGCCTTGTCCGTGGAGATATCGATGGCGATGGTGCTCAGGATCTGCTTGTGACGTCGATCGGCGCTCCCGCGAGACTCTTCCGCAATGTCGCCCCCAAGCGCGGTCACTGGCTTGCGGTGCGGGCATTCGATGCCGTACACAAACGAGATGCTTACGGAGCCGAAATCCGGGTGCGGGTCGGTGGCCAAACGCGAATCGCCTGGTTGAACCCGGCTGAAAGCTATCTTTGTAGCAGCGAACCGTGCGCTCACTTTGGTCTTGGTGAGGCCACACATGTGGATCGCATTGATATTCTCTGGCCGGATGGAACCCTCGAAACATTCTCTGGGGGCGCTGCCGACCGATCTCTGTTGCTCAAGAAGGGAGGTGGCCAAACCGCGAATCAATAACTCCGACAAACGATCGGCCGAAATCTTACCGAGAGGTTCCGGCACCGTAGAGCCATCTGTTCCGAAATGTGGCATTGCCACCCCTTCCGGACTACCTTTCCCTTCATTCACTTCTCGAAAGTGGAGACTGTCCATGGCTCAGGCTAAACATCGACAAACCAGTGCCTTCACACTAATTGAGTTGTTGGTAGTAATTGCGATCATTGCAATCCTCATCGGCCTTCTCCTGCCAGCAGTCCAAAAGGTTCGCGAGGCTGCCGCCCGGTTAAGATGCGAAAATAACGTCAAACAAATTGGTCTCGCCGTCCACAACTTCCAGAGTACATACGGAAAGATTCCCCAGGCCGAGGCAATGGCTGTGGCCTCAGTTACGGGGTATGGGAACGTCCCGCCAAGTGTCGGGGGAGGCTCCGGAAGTATCTTCTTCTTCCTGTTGCCCTTCGTCGAACAGAATAACCTGTACACACTGGCCAACGGGAACTCGTTGAACCTGCCGGCCCAAGTTGTTCCGCTCTTTATTTGTCCGTCCGATCCCTCCACTGGCAGCGCAGGCGGTTGGGGTGGATGCGGTGTCATGGATGGCCTGAGCATCCAGCGAGATAACTATGGTTCGTCCTCATACGCAGCCAATGCGATGGTGTTCGATCCCCGCTACCCCAAGTCGATCGAGGTGGCGATGCCGGACGGCACGGCAAATACGACGATATTTGCCGAGCGATACATGAACTGTTCCCCAGCAAGTGGGGGCTGCACTCTGCCGGCCTGGGCCTGGAATACCATCGCCAACGGCGGCGATGCCTGGGCGAGTCCGACCTATGGGGCAGGAAACGCCGGATTAGGCCAAATGAACGACGGCGGAGCTAATTTCTCATCCGGATCGGTTGCGTTCCAGGCGGGACCTTCAGTCCAGTCCTGCAACTGGTACGTCACGCAGGGCGCTCATACCGGTGGGATGGTTGTCGGGTTAGGCGATGGCAGCACCCGGACTGTCAGCCCAAGCATGTCCGTGACCACATGGGTCTACGCCTGTACCCCTAACGATGGAAATCCGTTGGGAAGCGATTGGTAAGCCGCTGACTTTGGATACCGCGGCATCCATTCAGTCCGGTTTCCACTGGAGCCGGACGATTAATTACTGTCCGGCCATTTTTCCGATTGCGATAATCAGGAATAATCTCTGCCCAGTCCGGGCCAACCCCCGGCTGGGTAGTCTTGTATTTTTTCCCCTTTCCTCATCCGATATAGACTGATACGTAGGAGCTGAAATGAGTCGTATCCTCTCCTTTGCGCGATTGTGCATCCTCCTCTCGATCTGTGCAGGATTCGGTCTTGGGTGTAAGAAGAGCGATGTGACTTTCGACACGATTCCCGTGAGCGGCAAGGTCACCGTGGATGGACACCCGGTCACCGACGGGCAAGTATCCTTCATCCCCTTCGACAAGGAGCAGAAGGCGGGTGGCATGTGTACGGGGAAAATCGATGTAAGCGGCGGGTATGTGTTGTATACAGACGGTAAGGACGGGGCACCACCCGGTCGTTACAAGGTCACAGTTACCCCTTCAATGGTCCCGACTGGCGGTAACAAGATGCCGACGATGCCGTTCAACATCAAATACTCCGAGGCAGCAAAGACGGATTTGATCGTCATCGTGTCAGCGACTGCGTCTCCGGGGAGTTACGACTTGAAACTGACCAAGTAATGTCATCGACACCAAGAAGGTTCCCTGTGACGGTGAACCCCTGGGAACCTACTTGGAGTTGTTTGAAAAGATAGTCGGATGGTTGGTGTCAGCCAGCCGGCTTCTTGACGACTTTCTGCAATTCGGTCAGGCGAGCCTGAACAGACGCTCGCCAGGGAGTTCCGGGAGAGGCCAGCCGGAGAGCTTCTTCGTAGCGAGAACACGCTTCATCCTTGCGCCCAAGATCGACCAGCACCTCGGCAAGCCGTAGGTGCATCTCGGCATATTCAGGGCTACAGCGGACGGCCTCCTGAAGTTCCTTCGCGGCCTCTGCAGTCTTCCCCAGGTGCTTGAGAGCAAGCCCCAAAGCCATGTGTGCAAAACCGTAATCGGGCTTGATTGCCAGAGCTTGGCGCGAATGGTTCACTGCCTCCTGGAACTTCGCCTCGGCCTGAACCTTGTTGCCCTGGGCCTCCCCTTGCCGGATCAGCAGCAAACTCTGAATGTAGTGAGGATAAACCTTGTGGGGCGCGAGTTGGACTGCTTGTTGCAATGCGCGTTCGGACCCTTGAAAATCGCCCATCTGCGCGAGTAGCCTGCCCAAAAACGTCTGGGCCACATCGTCGTCGGGATAACTTTCGACAACGGACCTCACCTTTTGAACAGCTTCGTCAAAGCGCCCTTGAGCCTCCAGGTTTTCCGCCATTTTGAAACTGTTCCGTTTCTTGACTGCCCAGCGCAGGTAATCGTCGATGACCGGGTCGGGCCAGTCCCAATCGATGGGTATCTGGTCCGATTCCTTTTGCAATTCATCTGCTCTGAGGAAATCCTTCAGTCGGCGGCAGACCGGAGCGAGTTGGATGCGAGCTTTCTTTCGCGTGTACGGGCTGGTCAGGCAGCGGAGCAGGTGGTCGCGGGCCGCTTCCCAATCCTCAACCGCGATGGCCAGCAAACCAGCATCGAACTGCACGCGCGGATCTTCCGGTGCATGCTCTCGACCGTGGCGGATGTGAGTTTCGGCCTCCTTTACCAGACCCAAATGCAACTGGGTCTCCGCGAGTACGAGGTGAGCAGCCAAATTCACTTTTTTGTCGTTCTGAGAGAGGTCAACGGCTTGCTGGAAGAAGGGCAACGCGGCTTCGCGATCGCCATCGTTCACAAGAATCAATGCCTGGAGATAGGGCCAATGGGGATTGGTCTGCTCCAATCGTGCAGCTTCGACCAGGCAGACGCGAGCCTCAGCCGCCAGTTCATTGGCAAGGAACACCTCCCCTAACTCGCCCCAGGCCTTGGCTGATTTCGGTTCCTTGAGAACTCGTTCGCGCATCGTCCGGACGGCAACGGTGACTGCGGGTTCCAATTCTTCCGCCTTCGGGTCCGGAGGAATAGTCGGCGGTGTGGATGAATTGAACCGATACAAGATGAATAGAGAGACTCCTACAAGGAGGAGAATTGCGAGCGACGACAGCCAGCTGTTTCTGGTCATGTGCCCCCACCGATCTGCAACTGTTATCCGCAAGAGTGCCCAGCGGCAAATGATCTTACCAGTTTTGTTGTTGGTCGGCACTGCGAGCCACACGCGGTTCACAGTGAACCGCGCTGCTGCGCTGAGAGACGGCATTGTAACAGGGGTGGGGATATTCGAGGAGATTCAGGACAAAAAACGCGACGGGATCGGCAAGGCTGGCGACCGGGCAGAAGGGCAGAATTTCGGAACGAAAGGAGACGAGATTTTCAACATCAGCAGTGGACGCAAGGTAGAATCTCAGCACCGACTGATTAGAGCACGTACCCGCCGATCCGATTGATCTCGTCGCGTTGGTACTCGGCCATTTTCCGGACGAATGCCCAAATATCGTCGACCCCGACTGGTGCCTCTCTGATCCTGTTCGCAGCGTAATTCGCTCGTTCCGGCTTCTTCTTCTTGCTTGGGGCTTCGGCCATCAGATGCTGCACCCAGTCCTCCAACTCGCCGCAGGGAACCAGGAATACACCGAGGCTCCGGCACTCGCCGAGGAATGCCTTCAGGTCGTGATAGATGGCCTGGTTGCTCAAACTCTCCAGACCCAGCTTTAGTCGGGCCGTCTCAGAGAGCCCTGCACTCAGGTCGCCTAGTGCTCGGCGCACTCGCCCGAGTTGCTCGGTATCCGACCAGTTCAGAGGCTCGGCGAGGATTGCCCGCAGAGTACGATCAACCTCGCTCTCGGAGTGGATCGGCCCGAGCGCCTTGATCTGCTGGATGATATTCTTGCATTTCTGCATCGCGTCCCATGTCTGTTCACTCGACGCCAGGGCAGTCAGGATGCTCTCGAACGTGCCCAACTCTCTCAGAAGGTCGAGGTCGGCGATGAGGCAGACCGGGATCTTCAAGTTCTTATAGAGCTGGCAGGTGTCGGCCATCCCACCCAAGCCGCCGACCGAGACGAAGTGGACATCGTGCCGGAAGTCGGCGGCGATCTTTTCCCAGGTGGTGCTATAGACCAACCGGTCACCCTCGGACTCAACGACGGCGATAGCCTCGGCGAAAAGGCCGTCGAGAATCGTCTCGATCTTTGTCGCTGGCTTGTCGATGCAGGCTCGGATCGTCTCGTGGGATACCTTTTTGCCGCTGAACTGCGAGCCGTTCCGGGTGAGGCGGATAATCTCGAGCTTCTTGGTTTCCTCGATGATGCCGCGCAGCACATGGCTGCTGTGCGTCGCGACGAACGTGGCGCGATCTGAGGAGGCTCCGTACTTTCCGATGAAGCGACCGAGTGCGTAGGCCTGAGGCGGATGGAGACAGAGTTCCGGCTCGTCGATGAGGCAGATCGGTCGCTGGCCGAGTAGCAAAGTGATGCAGGTTCCCATGTACGACCTGAAACCGTCGCCCTCTTCCTCGATAAAGCGATACTTGCGCATCCTCTCCGGTTCGAGCCGATCCTCAGCGGGGGGCATCTTGTCGTCGTAGCTGATCCGCAATGAGAGTTTATTCGCCCTAGTGTTGTCGAGCCAAATCGCCTTACCGAACACCCTTCCAGCCTCTTCCGCCATGCGCTTCTTGGCCGTCATATCTATGTAAAGAGCTTGAAGCTCGTTTTGAGGAGCTCGGTTCTCATAGTCGAAATTCTCAACAGTATTTGTTAAGGTTAGTCTTCTGTCAAGGAATAGCGAAGAAAGAAACGACCGTCCGAAGTGTTCAAAGAAGCGGTCAGATTGCTGACCAACCGATCTGATAGTCGCCCCCTGCTGGAAGAAGTTTGTAACGTCGTGTTCGCGCAAGGACCAGTTCGATCCTGTAGCATCGCCCAAGTGGGGCATCAGGGAGTCTATGTAGACGTTATTGTGCTCGTCTGTCCTTTTACGAATGTGACCCCACGCATAGAGCAATTCGAGATAGGGTGCCAACTCGGGCGGCCGATGCACTTCCACCGCTTCGCAAACCACTAGCTTTCGCGGTTGGCCCAGAAGCCGGGCTTGGATGTCTCTGAGTGTCTGCGTCTTCCCTGACGAATTAGGCCCGATGACGACGACGAGGCCGCAAGGCTGTACCTTCCCGACGTTCGGAATGGCGATAGATTTCAGCGGGTTGAACTCAACAAGCTTATCCATTGAGGTGGCGTTTCTCCGATAATGACTGAACGCTACTAGAGAGAACCGCCCCGTTTTGGACCTGTTCCAAGAACTTCGTCAGCTCCTCGATCGGCGGGGTCTGCCGGAGTTGTTCCAGATCTTTTGGAGACATCATCTCAAAGGCTTTTCGCACGTCCCACGGTTTGTGGCTCATCGAGCCGAGTTGCGCCAGAACACCTTTCGGATCGCGGAGTCCGAGAGCCATCATCTCCGGTGGAGCTTGCCCGAACACGCCCTTGATTACATCCGGTGCGGAGAAGAAGATGGCTTCCACCTCGGGCACGGCCAGGACGACCTTGGATGATGTTCGCCCAGCCGCGGCATTGACGAGATACTCGAATTGCTCCCGACGCTCGCCAATCACTTCAGGGTTCAAAGAGTCTGAATCGGCAAAGACAGCTACTGGAACTGACCTGCGAACAAGAAGAGATCGGGCCAGTGAGAGGATGCTCCCCTGTCCCCCTGCGGAGACGATTTCGACACTCCGCAGGAGTTTCGGGTCGAGGACGGCGCGGAGGATCTCCACATCGCTGTTTCCCTCGACGACCACGTATGCTGCCTTCATGGGATTGACGCCTCGCGGATGTCGTAATTTGGAAAGCCTTCCTCGATACAGATGCGATACTTCAGTCGGAGGTACTGACACATCTTCTCTTCCGACAACGCAAGTTCGAGTTCTGGGCCAGTCCAGAGCAGGATAGCTTGGGGCAAAGTGAAGTGCGCTAGCGCCTCGGCGGATGGGGTAAAACCAAGCACCGCGAACAGAACTCCGACGGTGCCCGCAGGTCGCCGCAGGAGCTGATTCCGCATTTTGGCAATTGGACCGATCGGGACATTGACTCCCCAATCTTTACTCTCGACCAGAAAAGACAGCCCTTGGAGATGGACCACCCCGTCAATCTCTTCAACCTTCTCATCGAAGAGTGTGACATCGTATGGGTAGCGCACGCTAACCGGTTCTGTAGCCGAATTCTCCAACTCGAACGCCCGCAGTACCAAATACTCGAATGCCTCGCCAGCTTCCCATCCTGGTGTGTCGCCATTCTTGATCGCGGACCAGAGACTTCGCAAGCCAGGCCATCGGAGCCGCTTGATCTTGGCTTCGAGTTCCTTCGGTGTGGGCATCCCTGACTTCCCAGATCGATCCTCACCTATCGCGGTGACTGGTGTTTCAGGTCCATCGTACTTCCGATGCCCGTGTCGTGCCAGTCCTCTCCACCACGGTCCGTATATGATACGAGGTCGGACGGTCAGAATCGTGTAACTGAGGGCAAGATAATCGTGGGTGCAGAGGCAAGGTGTGGAAAACAATGTGGCTGTCCAAACATGGTTGGCAACGCCGCTGTTACTGATGGAGTTTGTGAGTTTGAGTCGCGGGAAGAGTCTCGCTAATATGATTTGCTTTGCCGCGTCGCGTTCTCCGCGATCCGAGCCTTGACCAGCTTTCGGACAAGGGCAACCGGCAGGGGCTTGTCTGCTTGAAAGCGGATGGTGCCTTTGCTGGTGTCGTAGTCCTTGAGATCGTCCTGATGTGCTTCCACGGTGGAAGAACTCATGAGGTAGAAGGCGCAGTGATTCGCGGTCGCTCCGAAGGCCACAAGCATTCCGTTTTGACGGAACGCAGCGAGCTGATAGCTGATGCACTCTTCAGCCCCCGGCGCTGCTGCCTTGATGGTCTTTCGGAGTTTCTCAAGCGCGGCTCGCTTGTCATCGCTCAAGGCTGCGAGGTACTCGTCGATGGTCTTGGGTTTAGCTGCCATGACTTGTATTCCCGAGTCAGCAGGTTCGATGTCCTCATGAAAAGAGGCTCGATGACACCCTCTTGCTGGGCAAAAACTTCCGGCTCACCAAGACCTCTCGGTGAGCCGGGATTGTTTTGCGTTCTAACCTTCAGGACGCGATGGCCTGAAGGATGTTCGACTAGCTGCATCGTCGAGTTCCACATCTAGTTCCTTTTAGAGACCGCCTGGAGAGCTTCATTGGCCGGGGGGGCGACGAGGAAGTCCGGTTTCTTATCGATCAACTTTTTCAGCGGCTCGATCGACTCTTTTGTGCCGATCTCCTTGAGCACAAAGCAGGCTTCCCGGACCGTCCACCCATCCTTGTGCTCCAGCATCGGAAACACGGCTTTCTCGGCGGGCGGTCCAATGGCCTTGAGCGCATTCGCGGCACCACCGCGGTGGAATCCGTTCGGCAGAAACTTGGCCAGAACCGGGGCTGCCGCCGGATCCTTGAGTTTGGCAAGGATGGCAATGGCATCGCCTTCCGATTGTGGGAATGGTTTGCCTTCGAGCGTCCACTCCAGGTAGGCGACAAGCCCGGGTACGTTCTCGGGACCGGACCACATCTTCAGGGCGTTCATGACCGC
>DASZJS010000583.1:0-4542 GCA_035947935.1 Gemmata sp.
CCAGGCCCAGAGCATGTGTCGCTTGTTGAGCGCGCTACAGCCCTTGTACATCTTGTGACACAGGGCCGATTCCGAAATGCAGTCGCGGCGACCACCTACAAGGTGTCGGAGGGAGTGACAACCGAATGTGTATCCCGATAGAAGGATGACGTTCGCGACCAGAATGAGAGTGCCGACGCCAACACCGAACCCATCGTCGAAACGAAAGGCGTGGATGGCATCCCAGGCCAGCATGAAGATGAACAGGATGGCGACGTAAAGGAAATAGCGATGGATGTTCTGAATCCGGAGCGGCCAATTGCTCTCGCCAATATAGCCCTTGCGCGGTTCACCCACGGCACAGGCGGGGGGATCGGCCCAGAACGCTTTGTAATAAGCACCGCGATAGTAGTAGCAGGTGAGGCGAAAGCCAGCGGGTGCCCAGAGGATTAAGAGTGCGGGTGAATAGGGCAACCAACCGGGCCACCACGAGGGGAGCGTTTCAAAGAGTACTGGAGAATAGAACGGCGAAAGGTAGCTCGTACCCTCAAGCCGGTAGTGTGCCCCCTGAAATGCAGCCCAGGTGGCGTACACGATGAAAGTAGAGAGACCCAGGAAGATGATCCCCGGCTGAACCCACCAGTTATCCCGGCGTGTGGTTTCACCGAATGATCTTTGAAGGGGGAGAGGGATTCCCGCCATGCGTTGCTCATGTTAAATCGAGGGCAGCTTAAAACCTGTTTGGATAATTAAGCTGCCCTTTGGCGACCGACAAGGGGCCACCTCGAAAAAGAAAAAGACCGCAGACAATTCCTCTCATCACAAGCGAGAGCATCGGAACGAACCCGTACATTTCTTGAACAGATGTTTCACGGGTGTGACACATCATTCGCGACACCTGCCCGGAACAGCCAGTACAGTATTGTCTTGATCTCGAACGGTTTGAGATCCGGCTTCAACGAAAGGATACGTGCAGCGATACCAGCCAAATGTGGCGTGGCCCAGCTCGTCGCTGGCTCGCGAGCAAAGGGGCCAAGGTAGCCGCGCCCGTGAGCTTGAAACTCGACTTGCTCGCTCAGCTTGTAGGCGAACCGGAGAGGGTCATCGAATAGCCCCTTGTCTACCGAGAAGAGTGGTGGAGCGAACGCGGCGGGGTAACTCCGAGTGATCGGGTGTTCGTTGTGGGCTGCGGCAAACACCAGTACATCCCGGAAGTATGCCTCTTCGATAGCACGTTGAAGTTGCTGCCTGCGGGGAAGTTGTTGGAGCTTGTGTTCCGGCACTCCAAGTGAGAGGTTGATAACTTTCACTCCCCACACTTCAATTGCATGGTGGAGTGCCGCGATAACATTTTCCACCTCGCAGGTTCCCGCTGGCCCAAACACATCAGCCGAGTAGAGCTTCACGCGTGGGGCGATGGTCAAAATGATGTCGGCTACCGTTGTTCCATGTGGGCTCGACTGGTGGCCTGTGTAGGTCTGCTGAGAACCGCCCGACTTAAACACTGCCCCTTCAATCGGCAGGATGGGAATCTCAAGCGAGCGAAACTTCTCTTCCAAAGTCGAGCGTTCGACTCCCGAGTCGATTACGGCAAGAGCAACCCCCTCGCCGGTCGCTCGAGCGTCGCGGAGAATCCGATCCGGAGTCAGCCGGGCGAAGATCTCATCAAAAATGGTCGAACCCGTCTCGGTCATGCTTGTACTGTGATTGTTCGTGGGGTTGTGCAGTGGCGAAGGAAGATGGTGAGACTCGCAAAGCTACGATCCGCCCAACAACTCCATCACGAGCCCGGAATGCCGGTAATCCCATCGAGTAGCTTTCCCAAGTCGCTCACCACGCGCACGCAGTGATCCACTGCGAGGGGTCCGTGTCGGACAGCCAGTTTACGCACCGCTTCCACTAACAGAAGAGTCGTGTCTGGAGAGGCGATGGCGTTTGCGTCTTCTCCCATTCCTTCGCGGAGGCTTTCGAGAACGACCTCGTGCGGAGCTTCTACCGAAGTTGCGAGCAAATCGGTCACACCCGTTGTGGCCGTCAGTGCTGCATCGACTGCATCGAACAGCAGCCGGTGTGTCTGGCGTTCCGCCAGAGCTTGACGAAGCAGGTCCGCACCGATTTCTGCCGCGGAGGCAACCAGCCGACGGTCGCTATCGGTGAATCCCGGTGGCGGCTTGTCGAACAGTTCCAACACCACAGACGTTCCGCCCCCAACAGGCAACGGGGCAGCGAGAATGGATTTCCGCCCGATCTCGAAGGGCATCAATTCCACGCCGCCATTCGCCCCCACGTCGGAGCCGTTTACTACCATTGGCTCCTGGTGGCTTACGACACTCGCCGCGAGGGAATTCGCGAAGGAGACTGTCGGAGTTGCGAGAGCTTCGCCGCTGATGCCGAACGCCGCGGTTGTCTCGGCTCCATTCGCCGAGAGATGACGAACGAACAACGCCCCATCAACTGCCCCGGTTGCCCGGATCAAAAAACGCAAGAGCGATTTGACCGCTTCCGGAAGTGGGACTGGATCGTTGAATGCAGCGGAAGTGCGGACAATGGGCAAGAGACGATCAATTGCTTCACGGAACGCGGCCAGTGTGTGATTCAGCTCCCGCTGTCGCTTTGCAGGATGAATCCGATCGAGTTGCCGAGCAACTGCACGAACAAAAGTCTCGCGGTTCAAGTCCTGGTTCTTGTCCAGGTAGTCTCGAACCCCCATGCGGAGGGCATCCAGCGGCGTGGCCTGGTGAGCGAAGCCGGTAACCAGGATGGCGACCACATCTGGCCGAAACTCAACGAGGTCTTCGAGGAGTTTCAGCCCATCGCTCCCGGAACCAAGATTCCAGTCGAGGACGGCAAGGTCAACGGGCTGTTCGTTGGCGATGTGCAAGGCCGATTCGGCATCCGCGGCAACGAACACTTTCGCGCCCAGCCCGGATGAGGCGAGCCATTCCTGGAACGTCCGCCGGATGGATTCTTCATCATCGACAATCAGTACCGTGTCGCTCATAGCACTTTACATCATACGTTTGAGGTAGCTGTCGGGCTCAGATTGTGACCAGGTTCACCTCGCATCAAACACCACCCGATGTGTCGCAATAGCTGATGGTAGACCATCTCCGACTGATTTTCCCTACAATCCTCACGCCTAAAACACATATACACATGTAATAATGTTATTACAATTTTATGGAATCTGTGTATCCACTCCTCTTGTGTATCCCAGAATGCTTTGATTCTAAAGCAATGGCGACATTGCGGTACGAATAGCAATTTCAGGGTCCGGAGCGTTGAAACGCCGAAAACAAGAAGTTGCGTTTCCAGTTTTGAATCGCGATAATTCAACCTTCTTTCGATTACGCTCAATCGGAGAGAATCGCATGCCTCGTCCAACTCGTCGGCATCGCAACCTGACCGTTGAACTCCTCGAAGACCGCATTACGCCCACCATCACATTCGCACCCTTTGGTCCGGACTTTGCGACTGGGGCCGATCCACGTTCCATCGCTGAGGGAGACTTGACCGGGAACGGCATTACGGATGTTGCTGTCGGTGCTGATAGCGAGGTGGATATCTTTTTGGGTGACGGACACGGGAACTTCACGCCCGATGTGAATGTTCTCAGTTTTGGAGCGGCTACCAACCTGTTTTTGGTGGACCTGACAGGTAATGGCAAACTGGACCTTGTGGGTGCCGATGGGATTAATGGCGAATTATGCGTTGCTATGGGGAATGGAGATGGAACATTTCAACCAACGAAAAGATGGACCGCGACAAAAGGGATTCAGAGCATGGCGATTGGTGATCTCAACGGCGATGGCTTGCCGGATGTTGTGATCGGTTACCCGAGTGGTGTAGGGGTATTTCTGAACGATGGCACAGGTAACATCTTCGCCAACCCGACCTACTATCCCGCACCGAAGCAACAATCAGGCGATTCGTTCTTCAGCATTGTCGTTGGTGATTTCAATGGAGACGGACACCCCGACGTCGCTGCAGGCGACTATGACGGCAATGCGGTCGACGTCTTTCTGAACAAGGGAAATGGGACTCTTGGCATCGCAATAGTCTACAAAAACCCAATACCGAACGGTACTGCGGACCTAGTCGCGGGTGATTTTAACAATGATGGTAAACTCGATCTCGTAGCTGCTTACATCAATAGCTCGAAAATCGGCCTCCTTCTTGGGAACGGGAACGGCACGTTCAAAGCCCCAACGCTGATCAAAACACCAGTTCAGGTTAGCGCACAAGCGAATAGTGATTATGTCGCTGCAGATTTCGACCAGAATGGGAATCTCGATCTCCTACTATCCTCACCAGGCTACAGTTCTGGAAATGCCTTTATTCTGCCGGGGAAAGGTAATGGAACATTTGGTGCGCCGATTACGGTAGATGGGGTTGGAGATTCAGCAGGTATTCTCGTGGGTGATTTTAGCGGCGATGGTCTGCTCGATCTCGGTAATGCAGTTAATACCGAGTCAGGAGGATTCAGGGTCGCAATAAACACATCGCCCGATGCCGCAATCTCTTCATTCGCTGTCTCTGCTCCTGCTGATGTCAATCCTGGCC
>DASZJS010000584.1:0-6125 GCA_035947935.1 Gemmata sp.
CGTGGTCACCGAACTTGGCCATTTCAGCCGGATACTCGGTCTGAAGCCAGGCAAACGTCTCATCCACGATTCGGGTCCGCTGCATCCATCGCCGCGCCCGGATAATTTCCCGGCCCCAGACGATCAAGAGAAGAAACAGCAACCCAACGCCAATCCCAGTTGGGAGTGAGGTGCCGATTGAGTTGTCTGGATCACGGGCATTCTTCCCATACTCTTCGCTGGCTTCTCTCTTCGCTCTGTTCATCTTGGCGCTAAGAGTAGGCGAGGCTTTTTTATCGCTATCAGACTCAACCGGTGACGCTCCAAATACCAGGGCAGGATCCTGATGCCCTCGAGATATGCGCGCCTCGAGTGTGAACTCCGCAGACGAGTGGTTGCGAGCAATATTGTTGGCAGAGTTTTCATTGAACTTGCGTGTGTCTGCCTGGATGGATGCATCTGTCAGTGAGCCCGCCAACCCACCTACGAAGCAACTTGTCGAGAGAACAAGCAGGAGCACGAGAATCCGCCAGGGTCTGGAAATGCGTCCTCCCGACATGCCGATCAGGGCATCGCGGATTTTGGCCAGCCCTGCCACAAACTTCTGCCGACGCTTTTGCTCGGTGAATTGACGAGTCTGGATCGCAACCGAGTCAGCAACCCGATCCAGCGGTTCCGTGTCCCGTGTCGCTGTGAGTTGCCGTTGAGTTGGGGTTGGAGTTTCCGCGAGGAGCCGCCCAAGCTGCCCGGCAACCTCCGTCGCGGTTGCCGGGCGGTCTTCTCGCTCCGAGCCGGTACACGCTTCCACAAACTCGATCATCTCCGCGGACATACCCTTTGCAGCGAGACGTTTCTTCCAGCCTGGACCACGTGGAGCCTCGGCCGTCAGATCGCCGACAAGCAGCTGATACCAGATCACTCCGATCGCGTGGACATCATCGCGCGGGTCAGCAGGCGCTGTGCCACGAGCTTGTTCCGGGCTGGCGTAATAAAGCGAGTATCCGCCACACGCCGAGGCGGCTGTTCGGGTACTCGCCAGTCCGGTCAGTCGTGCGGCACGGGTGGCGGTTTCCGCAGTGATTGCACCAATACCGAAGTCTGCAATCTTGAGACGCGATGAAGAATCCGCATCCCCTTGAACCAGAATGTTCGCGGGCTTCAAATCGCGGTGCGTGATTCCCCGAGCATGGGCGAATGCCACGATCTCGGCCAGTCGCTGGATCAATCGAGCGGCTTCGGCAGGGGTTGGGCCACCCTTCTGGCGATGCCACTCGACGATCAGGCCGCCAAGATCGCCGCCATCGACAAGTTCGTACTCCAGAAAGGGCGGCTCGGCCGACAGGAACGTATGCCGGAGTTGCACAATGCCAGGGTGTGTCCCTTCCCACTGAATGCGGTCGAGGAGAGTGGTTTCTCGTCGGAGCGAGGCGGCAGCATCAGCATCGATGCAGAACTTGAGCGCGACCGGCGCGGCACCGGGCATGAACGCATTTCGAGCCTTCCAGACTTCCCCGAACCCGCCAATCCCAAGCAGTTCGACCAATTCAAAATCATCCACCCGATCCCCGGCTGCGAATCGGGGTGGTCGGGGTGGCAACAACGGAACGAGGTCTTCCATCCGTCCGATGGCAAGATCTGCGGGTACTGTTCGCCCAATCACATCAGAAGGCCGCCGAAGCGTGCGGCGAACCTGCGCCGGAACAGCAAGCAAGTAGCTTTCGAGCCGGGATTGATCGGCCCGCGAATAGCTGCCGGCGAGTTCAGCGACGATCTCCCGAACAATCGTTCGGAGTTCGGCCGCTGTTGCCTGGGCAAGCGATTCGAGTTCGGCTCGCCGCTCTTGCTCTTTTTTCTGCTTTCCCCACCACTCCCAAACGTGAGAGCCGATGACTGAGCCGATTTCCACGACGGATGACACCCCGCCAGTGATGACTGGAAGAGCCGACTTGCCAATGACTTGGAGCAAGGAAGTGGGGATCGACACGGCTGGCTCTCTGGGTGCAGGAATGCCGGGCTTGAAATGCTGTTCGCCCGCAGTCTGGGAGAATTATAAGAAAATCGTTGCCTGATTACGTGGCTTGTATGTCTTTGGCGAACCCCTACCGTCATGGGGTGGATTATACTTTATTGCAATGCCACGCAACGACTTCCAACAAGTCATTCGATCTCATTTGAATAATGCCCCTCCGTATGCGAAACTCTATTAAGCAGCCGAATTCCGCGACAACACGCGGGAGCGGGGGAACCACCGGGAGCGACGAGAGACGCTCCCTGGGGCGCGGGTAAGCCACGCTTACCGGGGCACGTTCAAGCCCTAGCCCGTCAGCTAACCTCGTAGGCAGCGCGGAAGTGTTTCCGCGCTAATTGGACGGGCACCCTCGTCAAATCATCTCGGACGACTGCGCCCCTTCTCCGTACTTACGGTCTCACATGTTCTCTCTCTTCGCCTTGGGCGAACTCCCGGATACCATCCTGATCTGCGGGTTGGTTGCCGTTGCCGCCCTGTTTCTCGCTCTCTTCATTTGGTGGCTTGCAGTACGTGTGATCCCAAACGATAAGGTTGGGGTCATCGAGAAACTCTGGTCGTCCAAAGGATCGGTGACGGATGGCCGCATCATTGCGCTGAACGGTGAAGCTGGCTACCAGGCCGACCTCCTTCGTGGTGGGCTGCACTTCGGATACTGGCGATGGCAGTATCGCGTCCACATCGCTCCCCTCGTCACGGTCCCCCAGGGGCAGATCGGTTACGTCTACGCCCGCGATGGCAATCCGTTGCCTCCAAGCCAAACGCTTGGCCGCGTGGTCGAGTGCAAGAACTTCCAGGATGCCCACACGTTCCTGATTCGTGCTGGGGAGGAAGCCGAGTTCGGGCAGCGGGGTCGCCAAAGGGCCATCCTGCGTGAAGGTGTCTATGCCATCAACCCCGTGGCGTTCGTCGTGATGACCGAGAACCGGGCGTACAGCCTGCCGCACCTTCTCGACCCTCAGGAGTCGAACGCGATCAAGTCGTGGCACGAGCAATTGACGAAGTGCGCTGGGTTCCAACCGGTGGTGATCGGCGGATCGAGCCAGATTGGAGAGACAGAAGTCCACGATGACGTGATTGGAGTCGTCACAATCCACGATGGTCCGAGCCTGCCGCCTGGAGAAATTATCGCGCCGGCCGTGGGTAACGAGCCGGACGGTGCCAGTTATCACAACAACTACCAGGATCCCGAGGCATTCTTGGCAGCCGCAGGGCGACGTGGCCGACAATATGCCCCGCTCACAGATGGTACCTACTTCATCAACCGCTGGTTCGCATCAGTGGAGATGGTGATCAAGACCGTGGTGCCCATTGGCCACGTGGGGGTGGTCGTGAGCTATGTTGGCCGGGCCGGGAGGGACGTATCCGGCACCTCGTTCCGGCATGGTGAACGTGTGCAGGAAGGCGAACGCGGCGTGTGGGAACGGCCCCTCGGGCCGGGCAAGTACCCATTCAACGTCTATGCGGGACAGGTGATCCAGGTGCCAACGACAAACTTTGTTTTGCACTGGATCACAGGCAAAACCGAAGCGCACAAGTTCGATGAAGGCCTGCGTTCGATCGACCTCGTCACGCGGGATGCATATGAACCGCTTCTCCCGCTCTCCGTGGTCGTTCACATCGACTACCAGCGGGCACCCAGTGTGATCCAGCGGTTCGGGGATGTGAAGAAGCTCATCACGCAGACGATCGACCCGATGCTGAGTGCGTACTTCCGCGACATCGCCCACAAGAAGACGATGCTGCAATTGCTGCACGAACGGGATCTGATCCAGGGAGAAGCCCGAGCCGAACTCCGCGCCCGCTTCCGCGAGTTCGACATCGAATGCGTCGATGTGCTGATCGGCAAGCCAGTGGCACCGGAAAAGGACACCAAGATCGAGACGCTGCTTGAGCAATTGCGGCTGCGGCAATTGTCCATCGAGCAACTGGAAACCTACGAGCGACAGCGAACGGCGGCGGAGAAACTGAGAACGCTGAACGAGGCTCAGGCCCAGGCTGCGGTGCAGGTGCAATTGACGAATGCCAAGGCCGATGTGCAGATTGCCGATAGCCGCGGTGAGGCGGAACTGGCTCGGTCGCGCAAGCAGGCCGAGCAGATGGTGGTAACTGCCGAGGCCGAACTGGCCAGGGCGAGACGGCAGGCTGAGCAAACCGTGCTGACCGCCGAAGCCCATGCGAAGGAGAAGGTGTTGGCCGGTCGCGGCGAAGGGCAAAAGGCGTTGCAGATTGGTCTTTCCGAGGCAGCGGTGGTGATGCGCAAGGTCGCAGCTTATGGCGACCCGCGGTTGTACGCCGCGGCGATTCTGGCAGACCGGCTTGCCAGTAGCGCGCAACCGTTGGTACCAGAGCGGATGTTCGTGAGTGGAGCGAACGGCGATACCGGCAACGTGGCCGGAGGGCCGCTCGGGATGCTGCTTAGCTTGATGCTCGGTGAAAAAACCGGCCTGGGGTCATTCGCCGACACACCCGAATCGGCCGAGATGAAGGGCGAGTGCGAGAAGCTGGCCCGCGAGGCCATGGGTGGACTGGCCCAGAAGTGATGACATTGCGATAAGGATCGACCCCGGTAGGGGTCGCAGCAATCCGACCCCGGTAGGGGTCGCAGCAATTAGCCGGTGGTTGAGCGAAGCGACACCACCGGTTTGCGATTGATTGAACGAAGCGACACTTACTCCGGTGGAGGTGGTGGCAGCTCCTTGGGTGCTTCTTTGCCCGGCGGAGGTGGAATCAGCGGTGGATTGTAGCCCTTCAGTTGGTTGACAAATTCATCCGCGTTGTAAGCCAACATACCCTTGAGAGTTAATAACTTGCCGCGGAGAGTCAAGTCCGGTTCCAAGCCAGCGAGTTCGACCAGAGGTGGGAGAAGCGTTTTCGGGATCAGTTTACTATTCACCTGAATGTGTCGGATCACGGCATCAGCCGCTTTGGTTCGAATCGGCAACGGTCTCATCCTGTTCAACACCAACGTGAGCAGATTCTCCTGCGCTGCCGCTGTGCCGAAACGGGCCACGGCATCAATCGCACTATCGGCCAGATCATCCACCCGCAAAGCGGCACGGAGTTCGGGCTCGGCCGACTTCACGTCATAACCGGGGATTTCACCCATCGCCATTTTTCGGAGCCAATCAACTGCCCCTTTCTGAGCCGCTTTCTTCTCGGCTGGATCGCGAGGAGCTTGAGCAGGATCCCGATAGGATGCCTTCAAATCGTTGGCGAGTTCCGTGCGAGCAAAAGGTTCGGGAATGATCCGAACGCCAGGGTAGTTCCGGAGTGTGCGTCCGAGGCGGGCTTCGATCTGCGGTTCCCGGAATGTCTCCACGGGAAGCCCAAACTCGGTCGGGTCGAGCTTTGCATACAGCCTCTCAAATTCCTTTTGTCGGGCCGGAACGCGTGCCAGATCGATCTCAAGCCGTTCCATCAGTTTCAGGAAATCCATCGTCGGAGAACCAGACCCGTACTGCGGGCTCAGTGGTTGGAGATTGAGTTGGCGGCGAAGCGTACCAACGTGGTGAGTCGTTTCCGGGGCAGATTCCTCACTAAACGGATACTGCAAGTTCAGAATGGCAAAGGCCAGCAATTCGATCCGCAACGTCATGAGGAGTTTCTGCGTGTCGGTGAGCTTGAGCCCGGTCGTATCGATCAACCGGTTCAAGCGGGCAATCCGATCTCCAGCAGTGCGGCGATAAACGCTATCGCGCAGCTCCGCGGTCTTTCTGCGCTCCGTTGCGACGTCGGCAAGTTTTTCCTGATCCCGTAGTTCGGGGGGCGGGGTATAGGGCGGCGGCATGCCAATCACTTCGTTCTCGGTTGAAGCGATCAGAGCCGAGAATCGAACGATGAGTTGATCGAAAGTCGGGAGGTGCGATTTGTCCGAGGAAGCGACTACCAACGTCGGGCGATTCGCACTCTTCGCATCGGCTTGAATCTGCCCGATGAGGTCGATCAGTTCCGGATTAGGCGTATGATGGTCGATCAGAATGACATCGAAGTCGGACGAGCGAGCGATCCGCCGCAGCAGGTCCCGGCCAGTGGTCACTACTTCGACTTGATAACCGATTCCGCGGAGCAGAACGGCAATTGAATCGGAGCGGATCCTGTTTGGGTCGGCAAGCAGTGC
>DASZJS010000585.1:0-4578 GCA_035947935.1 Gemmata sp.
GAGTAATTCGGTCTTCGGAGAAAATCGAAGCGAGGTTGTCTCCCAACATACTCCCACGTGCGATGATGCTCAGGGCGAAAACGCTGGGAAATCTCTCTGCTCACAGATCGAAAGTTCAGCCTGCCCATGTCCTCTCGTCCATCAGTTCAGTCACATTTACTCCACCTTGACCGAAATGCCATCAGCCAAAGCGCCCAGGTTACCTTCGATCACCTGCTCCGACCCGGTGAGTTTTTCCCAAGAACCCGCAGTGCTTGAAGCCTTCCGCTTGCCATGCACCTGGATCATGCCATTGTCGGAATGACCAAGCTGGACCCGGTATTTGATAGCCTTGCCCCCTTCCACAAGGTACACGTAATGGGTCTCGTCTGCCGCAAGTACGCATCCGGTCGGGATCAGCATTGCGTTGGCTGAGGTAGCAAATAACTTCGCGACCACGTAAGTACTTGGTTTCAAGGCCCGGTCTGCGTTCTCGATATCTATCTCGACACGAAGAGTGCGTGAATTGGGATTTAACACGCGCGTGGTTCGAGTGACTGTGGCTGCGTACTCACGACCCGCCAGTGATGGTACTCGTATCAGGGCGGCTGTGCCCGGGTCAGCTTTATCGGACGAATCCTCCGGCACATCGACAAAGACTCGCAAGACATCCACGCGCGCAACAGTGAACAAGACAGCATTCTGGTTCCCGGCGAGTGGCTGCATGAAGTGCTTGGTGTGGACGTTGCGGGCGGTGATGATCCCAGGGAACGGAGATGTAATCTGCATGTAGCCAACCAGTGCTTTCACCCGTTCGACCTCAGCACTTGCCACCTCAACCCTGGCCTGGGCCGTATCGACATCGGCAGCAGCCCGTTCCTTCCGGGCTTTACGTTCAAGGACGAGCGCTTTTGCGGTGGCAACTTTGGCCTCGGCTTCCAGTTTCGCGGCCTTCGCCGCGTCCCAGCTCTTGGTAACCACGTTGCGGGTCTGGGTATCTCCAACTCCACCAGCGATCTGAGTGTTGACCTGATCGAGTTCAGCTTTCCAACGGACCACATCGGTTTCAGCCCGGACCACTCCAGCTTCTGCTTCCGTCACCATCGATGTGGCTGTTATTACTTGTGATTCCGCAACCAGGAATTCTTTATCGGTCTGGACTTTCTCGGCCTTGGCCCGTCCGAGGAGTGATTTCTTTTCTACCAGTTCGGCTTCAAGTTCGGGAATGTCGAGGGTGGCCAGCAATTGTCCTTCCTCAACCTCACTACCAATATCGATCACTGTGGGCTGTCCGCCCGGCAATTTGATTCCTGCCTTGCGAGCGGCGGTGTCTGGGGCAATGGACTTGATGTAGCCGGCTAGTTTCACCACAATCGGCGTAATTTCGAGCGGTTCAACAGTTCCTGGTTGCTCGATGATCCAGTGCAGTGCTTGCTGTTTTGGGTTACTGACTTTTACTTTGACCGTGTTCGTCTCGATTTGGTTTGCGGTGTTAGGGGCCTGTGAAGTTGACTTGTTGCACCCGATTGGGCAGATGAGAAAGACAAAAAGCCATGAGAAGGGCCGCACGTGGATTCCTCGGAGCAAGGTGGGGAACATGCTAATTGTACGGGCAGGATACCATCGAATAGCAGAGTTCCTCGATGTCTTGTGCTTGGGAAATGGATTCTTCGGCCCTACCACCTGCCCCACCCAAACAAGTCCAGCTCGAAAGCTGCAAGCCGAGAGCCTGGGAGGGCTTGAAAATGTGGCTGCCCTAAAATGAAACCGGAATTGCAAGTAGCGAGCGGCGTCTTCTCTGACGCTTCCCATGCTCCATGAGACTCGACCCCGTATTCTGATCGCACACGATTCGCACGCCAGGAACGCAAATGTCAGCCCCAGACGTGGCCGGAACCGCCGGTCGGATCATCGCCAATATCGAAAAGGTCGTTATTGGAAAGCGAGCGCAAATCACCCTCGCTGTAGCCGCATATTTCAGCGAGGGTCACATTCTCCTGGAGGATGTTCCCGGTGTGGCGAAGACGATGTTCGCTCGTGCCCTGGCGCGGAGTGTTGGTTGCACGTTCAAGCGGCTCCAGTGTACACCGGACCTTCTCCCAACCGATGTGACCGGCGTATCGGTATTCAATCAGAAGAGTGGGGAGTTTGAGTTCCGCCCCGGTCCTGTATTCGCCCAAACGCTGCTGGCCGATGAAATCAACCGGGCAACGCCGCGAACTCAAGCGGCTCTGCTGGAAGCGATGGGCGAACGACGGGTGAGCGCGGATGGGCAAACTTACGTCCTCAAGCCTCCCTTCCTGGTAATTGCGACGCAGAACCCTGTCGATCAGGAAGGTACATTCCCACTTCCGGAAGCTCAACTCGATCGTTTCCTTGTTCGCCTCAGCCTGGGATATCCCAGCTTGGAGGAAGAGGGGAAGATGCTCACGCGGTTACAAATGGGTCACCCGATTGACGATCTCAAAGCTGTGGTTTCAGCGGAGGATGTCCTTGCCTGCCAGGAGGCGATTCGCGAAATTCACGTCGATGACAAGGTGAAGCGGTACATCCTGGAGATTGTCCACGCGAGTCGTCAACACGAGGATGTGATGCTTGGCGGGAGTCCGCGGGCTTCAATTGCCTTATTTCGTACTGCTCAGGCTCTGGCTGCTGTCACAGGCCGCGATTTTGCCCTCCCGGACGATGTGAAAAAGATGGCTCATCCTATTCTCGCGCACCGGCTCATTCTGAAACCGGAAAGCCGCCTGCGGAAACGTAACGCCTCGGCGGTGGTGAAGGATCTCGTCGAGGATGCCAAGGTTCCGATCACCGACAAACAGAAAGCAGCGTCAGAAGACTACTTCAGTTAGGGAGTGTGTCCGTTTCCTTGCAGAGCGAACTTTCCCGACACCACTATTATGATCTGGTTCCTCGCTATTGCCTTCTTGGTCGGTTTGGCGCTTGCACTCCAAGCAGGGCTCGTCGCGTTTGCAGGCTACGTCCTGCTTGGTGTCTATCTGCTTTCCCGTTTTCTCGCTCGGCGATGGGTCCATGATCTAAATGCCCAACGGAAGTGCGAGTCAACGCCGCGAGAAATCGGTGAGTCCACCGAGGTTGTCGTCACGCTTTCCAACAGCGGTGGAATACCCATTCTTTGGGTGTTAGTGGAAGATTTGCTTCCCGATATCTCGGTTCGCCAAAAGCCTGCCCGGATGAGCGTGAAAGGGAAACGGGTTCAGGTCGTTGCCCTGCGCGGGGGACAAACGAAGACCCTGAAATACACAGTTACTTTCCTGATGCGCGGCTACTATCCCATTGGTCCAACCTTGTTGGAAACAGGTGACGTTTTTGGACTTCATCGCCGCCATCGGGTAATTGGCAAACCTGTCTACGTGATGGTGTATCCGAAAGTCGTTCCCTTGCCGAAATACGATTTCGCCTCAGAGCGGCCGATTGGGGAAGTGCGATTGCAAAACCGACTGTTCGAGGACCCAACGCGCACGGCGGGAGTTCGCGAGTATCAGGTCGGCGATCCGCTACAGCGGGTTCACTGGAAGGTCACAGCTCGCACAGGTGTCCTTCACTGTCGCGTTTACGAGCCAACCAGCTTGGCCGGAGCCACTCTTCTGATTGACTTTCACCAGGATGGATACCACAAACGCGGCGAACCTCACCGCTCCGATCTGGCTGTGACCGCCGCGGCGAGCATCGCCTATACGGTGTCTGTGCTGAACCAACAGCTTGGACTGGCGAGCAACGGGCGCGATGCCGCTGATCGAATCCGTGAGGAATCGCTCGCGGAGGACAAAGCCCCGGAAGGGGGTTACAAAACCCGCGATGAAGCCCGGGAGCGATTTGAACTCAGTGAGGAGAACAATCGACTCCGCCCAATGGTTGTAGAAACGCGTCGGGGATTCGATCAGTTCCAGAAGGTTCGTGAGGCTCTTGCTCGGCTGGAATTCACCGATGCGTTCTCATTTGCTCGACTTGCACTGGAGATGGCCTCGCGAATGCCCAGGGATGCGACTGCAATCGCTATTTTGCCTCGCGTGCCTGCCGAGACAGCAATTGCTCTGGGTACTCTTCGTCGGCAGGGGTTTGCGGTCACTGCGATCTTGATTGGTCTGGATGAATCGGAAAAACTTGAGGCCCACGGCAAACTGCTTGCTGAGTTAGTGCGCGACATCCGCTACATCAATACCGAAGAGGAATTGGGCCAGCTTGGCACAAATACGGCTGCTCATACAGCGGCCGCGTATGCGGTGGATGTGCCTCTGGAGTGAATTATGCTCCCGGTAGTTTGTAATGAGGCATGGGGGTTAGTATTTGGTTTACCCTCTCACTTTGTACTCGGCTCTGCCCGCCGCGTGGGCGAGTTTTTGCCCGCACGTGGGCAGACTGTAATCAGTTCAGACGTGTTGAGTTGAGGGTGTCAGAATTGTTAGGGGTGTCAGTAATCTCACAAGTTTGCGATGATGAGTTTGGCACTCTATCAAGGCGTTTTCCAACCCAATCGCAGATTCATGCATCAGTCTCAGTCAAAAATCGTCATGTGTCAAAGCCCCTTGACGCCTGCCTCATGACACAGAATAATCACTTTAATCATAAATAAACTTA
>DASZJS010000586.1:0-6231 GCA_035947935.1 Gemmata sp.
GAGTTCCTTGAGTTCTTTCAGCCCCGCATCCGTCACTCCCTCGAAGCAAATTCGGAGCATGGTAAGGTTCTTGAGATCCTTCAGTTCCTTCAAGCTCACATCCGTCAACTGCGTACCGCGATATCCGTCGAGGATCAGAGCGGTCAGATTGTTGATTTCCTTCAATTCTTTCAAGTTCGCGTCCGTCAGCTGCAAATTGTAAAGGTCGAGCCCGAACGGAACCTGGACCGGCGGCAATTTGCCAAGCATACCATCAGGCAGCGAAACGAGATTGAATCCCGGCACACCCTTCATCGCCGCTTCGTTGCCAGGCAAAAACCAAATGGGACCAGAATCAGTGACATCAATCGCACCATAGACGGCACGGAGGTTTTCGTAGGCTGCAATGGTTTCCGGGTCGATCGGCTGGTACTTTGGCGGCTCTTTCGCCTTTAGCACCGGTTGCTCGGCCCTCGGCTTGGTGTTCTTGGCGTCTTCATTCGTCGCCCGCTCTTGCGGTCCAGCCGCGATCGGCAGTGACGCAAGCCCGAACCCCATCATGGCGGTGGCAACTGTGGCCAACGCCAGCATTTTCGTTCTTAATGCGAATCCTTTCATGGCAACTCCATTTGCAAGTGCGGCCACGGACACAGATGGCGAACCGCCGATTGTGGCCAGGATAGACTGGATCATTCGCGGCGAGGATGCCCCCACCGTAGAGGTTGCGGCAACTGCCATCAGCCCCGCACCGATGTCGATGCCGCGTTTGGTCAACGCATCGGCAAGTTTCTTCCGCCCGCGTTCGAGTTGGCTTTTCAACGTAGCGGCAGGAACCCCAAGACGGAGAGCCGCTTCGTCCCGTGTCAGTCCCTGGAGGTAACACAGAACCAATGGCTCGCGATGAATCGCGGGCAGATTGTCTAACTCTTCATCCAGAGCGGTAAATACTTCGCGTCCGGTCATCTGATCGAGTACAGAGATGGGCGATGATGGCATTGCACCCGATTCTCGTTTCAGCCGACAGGCTGCGGCTCGGCTCGCCTTGGATGCAACTCGTCGAGCGGTCGTGTAGAGCCAGTTGGCGATCGATGATTGCCAATTGCTCGTCTTGGCTTTGCGAGCAAGAACGAGAAAAGTGGCCTGGCAGGCATCCTCGGCATCTTGAAGAGTGGGCAGCATCCTACGGCAGACGCCAAGCACCATACTGGTGTGGCGATTGACGATGGTCTCGAACGCGCTTTCGTCGCCTTTGGCAAATCGGGCGAGCAGATCGCAGTCTGTCAGTTGCGTTGCAACTGCTGAAGACAACGCTGCTCGTAAGACCCCATCGCCTACTTTTGTCGCCATGCCCATGCTCCCCGGCAGCGATCAACCTCAATCAGGTTATCCCACCTGAGCCAAAATGGGCCGCATGGCACTGCTGCAAATAATCCCAGACCTTCGACCTGGGATTATTTCGCCGGGTTCAACACACTCAACAGCAACCGGTACATCTCCTCCGGAGTATCACCCTCCTCCGGGTTCAATCGCAAGTAAGCCGATTTCTCATCCACTACCTTCACCCGGCCGTGGCTCAAGGCCGCCAACTCTCCCGCCTTCTTCGCGTTGCGATAGGTGAAGATCAAATCCTTCCCGTCCCGGTGAATGCCGGCAATCTGCCAACCTACGCACAGCAAACGCACCTCGGTTGTGCGAAGCAGCCACTCAACCGGCGCGGGGAACTCACCATCCAGTCCCGGTGAATCGGAGGCAGGCAATCCCGATCCGCGAACGATCCCATAGCGATCGCGTAATTCCTGGCGGAAATCTTCCAACTTCTTGAAATCGCGAAGCCGGGCCAGGCGGCGATACACCTCGATCCGCAACTTCTGCCCTGGAACATAGTCGCGCGGTAAAAACGCCGGCCACGGCAGATCGACATTCACCTCGACCGCCGCCCGCGGCGGCTGGTGTTTGAGAGCCCGAACGGCATTCTCCAGGATTTGGCAGTACAACTCGTAGCCAATCGCTGCAATGTGACCGCTTTGCTCGGCCCCCAGGATGTTGCCCGCCCCACGGATTTCCAGATCGCGCATGGCGATCTTGAACCCAGCCCCGAGTTCGGTGAACTCCTCAATCGCCTTGAGCCGACGGTTGGCGGTTGGATTCAGGAGCTTGAGCGGATTCACGATCAGGTATGCGTAAGCCCGGTTCTTCTGCCGTCCCACGCGCCCGCGGAGTTGGTGCAGATCGGCCAAACCGTAAATATCCGCATCATCGATGAAGATGGTGTTCGCGTTGGGAATATCCAGGCCGCTCTCGATGATGGTGGTGGCAACCAGGATATCCGCTTCCTTGCGGACGAAGGCAAGCATCGCCTTTTCCAGTTCGTCCGAGTGCATCTGCCCGTGGCCGACCACGACCTTCGCCTCAGGAACAAGAATCTTCACCCTGGTTGCGATGTCGTGGATATCGTGAACCCGGTTGTGAACGAAATAGACCTGCCCGCCGCGATTCATCTCCCGAAGGATGGCGTGGCGAATGAGCTGATCGTCCCAGCGAATGATTCGCGTTTCGACCGGCTGTCGCTCCGGTGGCGGAGTTTCGAGATTCGAGATTTCCCGGATGCCCAGGAGTGCCCCGTGGAGCGTTCGCGGGATCGGTGTGGCGGTCATCGTGAGGACGTGAACGGTCGCGCGCAGTAGCTTCAGCCGCTCCTTGTGTTCCACTCCGAAACGCTGCTCCTCATCGATGATAACCAGCCCCAGATCCTTGAATTTCACATCCTTCGACAGAAGCCGGTGAGTGCCGACGATCACATCCACAACCCCACTCGCCACCCGTTTCAACACTTCCTTTTGCTTGGCACCTGATTTGAATCGGCTGACCGCCTCGACGGTGAACGGATACTCGACAAATCGCTGACTGAATGTGCGGAAGTGCTGCTCGGCAAGCACGGTGGTCGGCACAAGGATAGCCACTTGCTTGCCGTTGTCGATGGCCTTGAACGCGGCCCGGATGGCGACCTCGGTTTTGCCGTAGCCAACATCGCCGCAGATGAGCCGATCGGTTGGTTTCGGCTTCTCCAGGTCGGCTTTCACCTCCAGGATTGCGGACATCTGGTCGGGCGTTTCCCGATAAGGAAAGGCTGCCTCGAATTCCCGTTGCCAGTCGGTGTCGGCCGGGAATGCGAAACCCGGAACTGATTGCCGAACCGCCTGAAGCTGAATCATCTCCGCCGCCATATCGCGGACGGCCTCGGCCACCTTGTCTTTCTTTCGCCCCCACGATGTGCTGCCGAGTTTCGATAGCTCCGGCTCCGCCTGATGCCCCCCGACATACTTCTGCACGAGGTCGATTCGCGAAGCGGGAACGTAGAGGAACACGCTATCGCGGAATTCCAGAACGAGATGTTCCTCTTGTGCGTCCTCCGTCCTTCGTCCCTCGTCATTCGGGTTGCCATCTGTGGTGGATTGCTCTTCCTCGAAGGACTGAGGACTGAGGACTGAGGACGTCTTCGAGAGCATTCTCATCCCACGGAAGCGGCCAATTCCGTGGGCGACATGGACAATGTAGTCCCCCTCGTTCAAATCCAGGAACGTGTCGATGGCGCGAGATTCGACCCGGCGGCTCGACTTCCCGGTTGGAGCCTTCACACCTGCCGCCAGCAGATCCTTGTGGAACAGTTCGTGGCTACCCAGCACCACAACGCCCGATCCCACGAGCCGGAAACCTGCCCGGACGTGCCCGGTAATCATCCGCAACCGATCCGATGCGGCCAATTGCCCCGCCTTCAACACATCCGTCAGCCGGTGACACTCGGCATCCGTTTGGCAAGCAATGAGAACCTGTTGCGTGTCTCCGGTTGCGATCGCATCGAGTTCGTCCCGAACCCGGTGAACGCTTCCGCTGAATCGCTCGACCGACTCCACGCGCAGGTGAACCGATGCCTCGACACTGGGGCGTGGCAAAGTAGTAACGGTCACGTTGGGGAGCCGGAGCAGGTTGGCAAACGCACCCTCGGGGAGGAACAGGCCAGTGGGATCGGCCACTCGCTCGAAGAAGTGTTTGGCTTGCTCTTTCAAATCCGCTGGTTCGACCAGCACCACCCGCGAGCCGGGGGGCAAATAATCGGTGAGGAAACCGCTGGAGGTTGAAGCTCCTGAATGGTCGGTTTTCACGCCCCCGGCTCGCGCGAGGCCACTTTCAGCGTTCAGGAGCGTTACCGCGCGTTTCTTCTCCAGGCTGCGTTGGCTGCTGACGGCAAACGTGCGGATCGATTCCAGTTCATCCCCGAAGAACTCCAGTCGCACGGGATCGGCGGCATCCGGTGGGAACACATCGCAGATGCCGCCCCGCCGGCTGAACTCGCCCGGGTATTCGACCGCATCCACCCGCTTGTAACCGCTGGCTACGAGCCATTCCGCGAGTTCAGAGAGATCGATCACCTCTCCTGGAGTGAGCTTTCGGCCACTGGCAGCAAGGTCGGCACGTCCGGGTACGGGTTGGCAGATCGCCGCGATTGTGGCGATCGCGACTTTTGGGGGTTGTGTGGTCAGCTCTTGGAGTAAGCGGAGACGAGAAGAGGTGGTTGGGTCGAGCTTACCCCGGTTGGGTGGCAGCGGCCATCCTTCCCACGCCTCGAATATGGCGGGACGAACACCTGTGAAGCTCGTCAGATCTTCCGCCCACGGGACGGGGTCGGCGGGACTCGGAACGACAACCAAAAGGGTGCCCGTGACATCATCCGAGAGAGCCGCTGCCGCGAGTGCCCCCGATGATCCCCACGCTCCATCAATCGTTCCACTATGCCCGGCAACGAGTGCCGCTTGCAAAGTGGTCCATCCCTCGGCCGCACGAAGCAGCCCGGGCAAGGCGCGCAAACCAACACCGCTCGGCGCCTCGATCGTCGCCGCTGTCATGGGGAGGCCATCTCCTCTAACCTCAAGCCAATCCTTCATTAATACCAGAAGGAGATGTCTTTTACCACGACCAGAAGGAGATGTCTTTACCAGATCGTCACAATCGGCAAAACCAGCAGGGCTTAGCTCATCTGGAAAATCCCCCACCTTTAGCCAATTATGACAGATACACCAGATTCCGGAATTGTTTGGACTATGTTTCCATGCTCGATTGGTTTGGGTAAAAAAAGGCACTAATTTCTCAAGGAGGGTTGCCAAGGATGTGCATTTGTCACATTAATAACGGAATTATCGACATGCCGCAGAGGATTTTGAGAATCAATTGATTGTCCCTCCATTGTAGGTTGGGATGCGGTGCGATGCGACGGATGCATCAACCCATACCAAACGCGGTAGGGATGGAGCGCAATTACTTTCTCCCCCGCCATTCCTACTGCAAGGTAGGCGGAATGAAAGGAGCCCCAACCTCTCTTCCCTCCACCTATCCTCGTTAACCCGCCTCCTGACACCCTTTTTAATCCGCATCATACGGAGGAACGCTTGATGTGTTGGTTTGCCCGCCTGTTCAGCCGCTCTTCGCTGACTGGTCGGTCTTTTTCCCATCGCCGCGTGGCGATTGGGCAAGAAGGCCGGTTCGTTCCGAGTCCAGCGCTGGGAACCCTTCGTCGCGGCGATACCGCGCTGGTTGGTTCTAGCTTGACCCGGTCGTTCGGATCGGGTGGAACCCGGTCGTTCGCCTTAAAAGGTGTGACCGTTGAATTTCGACAAGGAGAGTTGAATCTGCTGATGGGGCCGAGTGGGTCCGGAAAATCGACTCTTCTTGCCGTCCTCTCGGGCCTGTTGCGGCCAGACAGTGGGGCAGTCGGAGCGATGGGCCAGGACATGTGGGGAATGTCCGACAATGAGATGGAGGGCTTTCGTCTCCAACATTGCTCGTACATCTTTCAAGGATACAACCTGTTCCCCGCGCTGACGGCCCGGGAGCAGTTGGAGATCGTTCTGAAGTGGGGAGAAGGGTGTTCGGGTCGGGAAGCGCGAAAGCGCGCGGACCACGTTTTGAGTCAGCTCGGGATGACGAACAAGGCTCACCTTCGCCCGTCTCAATTGTCTGGTGGCGAGAAACAGCGGGTAGCGATTGGTCGAGCGCTGGTGAAGAACCCCACATTTGTGTTCGCGGACGAACCGACCGCTGCCCTCGACTGGGAAAATGGCCAGCAGGTGATCCGCCTGTTGACCGAGAATGCCCGCGAGCGTGGGGCGATGGTACTGGTGGTGACTCACGATCCCCGTCTGATCCCCTTTGCCGACCGCGTTCTCGAACTGAATGATGGGCAACTCACCACTGAGGGGA
>DASZJS010000587.1:0-3043 GCA_035947935.1 Gemmata sp.
TTCATCCTTCATCCTTCATCCTTTTCTGATGGTCGGATGGGTTTCCGGATCTTCTTGGTGCTATAACCTCCGTAGTTCTTTTTGAGGCTGCCTTCCTTGCTCGTCCGTTCGGGGATGGCAATTACCTGGAACTCGCCGCCCATCTCCCCACTGCATTTCACGCATACCATTGTCTCCGGGATGGCCTCAAGTCGCTCGGCTGGGATTTCGTTCCCGCACCGGGCACACGGCCGTTGCACAATCTCCATTCGCACCTCCGGAGGTGAGTTCCGCCGCGCGACTGAGTCGCCGGGTTTTCCGGCAGATCCCTGTGAGCGGCGGTAAGGGGTAAGTGGAAGGGTGGTTTTTGCCCCTCCAGCTTTTTGGACGCCTCAACAGATGAAAAGTGGCAAGAAAATCAGCGGTTTTTGGACAAAAACCTCGGATCGAACCAAATCGTTCACTGGCGTGTCAATTGAGGGGGAACTCAAAAATTGATGAGGGATTCGTAAGAAGGGATGAGGGATGAAAAAAAGCAGAAACGACTTTGCCTTTATTCATCCCTCATCCCTTATCCCTCATCCCTTCAAAGGAGAGTTGGCAACCGCAGGTGGAATCGTCGATAATAACTTTCTCCGAGCAGCCCACCATCACCCAACCACGCGCAAAAACGCATGGACCACGTTATCGGCATAGACCTGGGCACTACCAACTCAGCCGCAGCGTTTCTCGGTCCCGATGGGCCGCAAATCATCCCGAACGCCGTCGCTGGTCGGCTCACGCCCTCCGTGGTTGGAGTGGATGCGTCCGGAGCTGTTCTGGTGGGGATCGCCGCGAGGGAGTTGCAAGTTTTGCATCCAGAGCGGTGTACGAGCCTGTTCAAGCGATTCATGGGAACCGATCGCTCGGTCGCGCTGGCGGACCAGTCATTCACCCCCGAAGAACTCTCCGGACTGGTGTTGCGCTCCCTGAAGGCTGATGCCGATGCGTTCTTCGGCAAACCGATCTCGCGGGCCGTCATCACCGTACCGGCGTATTTCAACGACCGCCAGCGCAAGGCAACCATCGCGGCCGGGAAGATTGCGGGTCTCACCGTCGAGAGAATCCTCAATGAGCCGACCGCAGCCGCCATCGCCTATGGATTCCACGATACCGGCGAGAATAAGAAACTGATCGTGTTCGATCTCGGTGGCGGGACGTTTGATGTATCCGTGGTCGAACTGTTCGAGGGCACCCTGGAGGTAAAGGCATCCTCGGGCGAAAGCGCCCTCGGCGGCGAAGACTTCACGCGGGCGATGGCTGCGAGAATCCTGGAGACCCGTGGGCTGGGGTTTGAGCGGACCGAAGCCCGCGCACCCAAGAAGGTCTCCCGTCTCATCCAGCAGTGCGAGCGGGCCAAGTGCCTACTCAGTCGCGATACATCCACCACTGTCCGCGTTCCGAACGATGACGGCGAGTTTGGCGGAAGCGATGCCGATGCTGCCATCACGCGCGAGCAACTCGAAAAGTGGGTTGCGCCAATCCTCGCCCGAATCGAGCTTCCCATTCGTCGGGTGATGGGCGATGCCAAGCTGACTCGGGATCATCTCGATGAAGTCATTCTGGTTGGTGGGGCAACCCGGATGCCTCTGGTGATTCAGCGGGTTACGGAACTGTTCGGCAAGGAACCGCGGCGAAAGCTGAACCCGGATGAAGTGGTTGCCCTCGGAGCCGCTGTGCAGGCGGGCCTTGTCGGGAAGGCTGCGGCCGTGGAAGATCTCGTCGTTACCGATGTGGCCCCGTTCACACTCGGCGTTGCAATCAGTAAGCAATTCGGAAGCGATTTGCGCGATGGATACTTCGATCCGGTAATCGAACGGAACACCACCATCCCGGTAAGCCGGATGAAGCGGTATATCACTGCTTCCCCCAACCAAACAACGATCGTGATCCGCATCTTTCAGGGCGAATCCAGGCGCGTGGAGGAAAACCTGTCGCTTGGGGAATTTCAGGTTCGCGGTATCCCGCCCGGTCCAGCCGGTCAGTCGGTGGATGTTCGGTTTACCTACGACCTGAATGGAGTGCTGGAAGTGGAAGCCACGGTGGTGGCCACGAAAAAGACGATTACGCATGTGATTGCCCGGCATGCTCACGGCATGACCGAGGAGCAGATCAAGCGAGCCATACGGGAGATGTCGAAGCTGAAGACGCATCCACGGGATGAGGAGGTGAACCGCTTCCTGCTCCTGCGAGCCGAACGAGTGTACAAGGAACTCCCGGCCGAGTTGCGTCAGGCACTCGGTATGATTTTGGATGGGTTTGAGTTTGCCCTTGAAGGACGCGATGTGAGCGCGATTACCCGACATCGCGAAGAACTGGAACAGTTCCTGACGTTTCACGACCCATCTCTCGATGAGCCGAGCGGGGGTAATGAATGAGTATGGATGCCCGTTTCCGCGCTGCCGAAGTGCTAAACGTTCCGGTCGATACGACCGCAGGAGCCGCGACACGCGCGTTCATGGCCGGACTGCCGATAATAGATTTCGTTCCAACGGGCGAATCCGTCGCTGCCCTTAACACACTCGTTGGGCTTGCCGTCCCAACCGATGCGGATAACGCCAGTTTGACCCTGCGCGAAGAGGTTGAGGAGTTTGCCCGGCGTTACTGGTCGCTCGCGCCCGAGGACCGGTTGGCCGCGTGGCTTGCCTTGAACGCACGCTCCCTCGACGATTCGATTGCCACCCGGCTTCTCACCCTTGAAGCCGGGCTGAAACTTCCCGGAACCCCCTTCCCGGATTCGGCAACCGAACGAATCGTCGCGATTGTGCGGGAACTCTATGTGCTGCCGCACCGCGAGCGGGCGATTCGCCGCAATGAGTGGTTGCTGGCAAACGCGGCCAGGCACAAGGAATCGATTGCAATCGCCGCGACGATTCAGAAGAATCAGCCCGCTTTTGCCGCTCTCGATCCCGTCCTGTTTGCACGACTCAGCCCGAAGTTTGATGCGAGAGTGTTTGCCAATGCCGCGACGGCTTCACCACTGCCCGAGAGGTCGCAGAGTCCATCGGAACCGATCGTTTATCAT
>DASZJS010000588.1:0-4286 GCA_035947935.1 Gemmata sp.
CCCGGAGGGGTCGCAGCAATCAGCCGTTGATTGATCGCAGCGACACCCACGACCTCGATGCCGTACTCTACTTGACCCCGCCGGTAATCTCGACTGCCTTCTCGGTCTGCATCGGGCGGTTGCCGAGGCAGTCCGCGGTTATTCTCAACTTGAACCAAACCTGAGCTGCCTGCCGTGCGGTGTATGCGATGCTGTAGTTGACTTCACCGTAGGCCGGGATCTCCACCGCGTTAAAAACCAGTTTACCACCCACGGGACGAGTGTTCGGTGTCACCTGCCCCAGACTCACCGCGTCCGGCCGATCCAGGTCCACTTCCAACTGGACATTCCGGGCTGCTTCGCCGCCGTTGTTGCGTACCTTCACGGTAAAGGTGCCCTGCCCGCCAACCGAAAGTGCTGGCGGATACGGACCCGACTCCCAGGCCAGCGCGGGAGCGCCCTGGAAGATGGTCGATAGCTTGTCATCGGCCCGCTGACCCCGCGAATCGCTTACCGATGCGGCAACCGCTCGCTGGCCCGAAGTCGATGCCTTGATTGCGAACCGGAATGTCTGGGCCTCTGAAGGTTCCAGTCGAGGAATCGTCCATTGAAGGACATCGCGGAACAACTGTCCGCCTTCCGTCTTCATTGTCGGCTTGCAGTCGCCGGGGATCGTGCCCGTCACCTTGACGTTTGTACTCGCCAGCGTCCCGGTATTTCGCACGGTAATCTCGTACTTGGCGGATTCTCCCGGGTTGACTACCCCAACCGGGCCAGTCAACTTCACACCGATGGCGGGGACAAGAACCTGCGTCCGCGCTTCGGCTCGCTCATCGACTCCCTTGGCGGCGGATACGTTGGTGAGGGTTAACGCCTCATTCTCACTCCGAGCCGTGACCTGGAACTCGATCGTCTTCCGCTCCCCGGGCATGAGTTTGCCGATCTCCCAAATCCACTGCTGGCCCGTTGGCTGTGCCGTGCGTTTGGCTCCCTTGGTAATGGCCTCGAACTCCGCCGATGCCGGCACGTTCTCCGTTACCCGGATGTTCTCGGCAACAACCTTCCCGGTGTTTTCGAGCAGCACACGGACACGATAAGGCTCATCCCGAACCGCTTGTTTCGTGGCCGTTTTGCTCACCTTGATTACTGGCTTGCTCAACCGTGTGGTGACTGCTTCGCCGTGTTCAAATTGCACATACGCAAGGTTCTTGACATCGGTCGCATCCGATTTGGGGCGCAGGGTCAGTTCGATTGTTTTCGACTTCCCCGCCGACAGCGTGCCAAAGTACCAAATGAGTTGCTTGCGGCCAGTGCCTGTCAGAACAGACTTGGTCTTATCCCACTCGGGCTCGGCTTTGACCGGTTCCAGGATGGCATCCGAGAGCGGATTGCGAACGGTGACACCATGAGCATCCGCGGTTGACGTGTTTTGCACGGTAATCAGATACTTGAGATCATCGTCCGGCGGCGAATCGGCTGCAACTCGAACCTGGATGCGAACGACGGGCGTGGGTGGGTCGGGAATCGGGCGGGCCGCAGGCGCAGAACTTCCGACTGACCCACCGGGCCACGTGTATTGGGCGGGTTGGACGTTGGCGTCCTCGAATGTTATCGCTGGAATTTGTTCCGGAGGCTTGGGATTGGTCTGGTTGTCGGGAGGAAGGGGATACAAACCTGGTGCGTTGTATTGTTGCGCGGGGGCCGACAACGCAAACACCATCCCGACCGCCGCAGCAATAGCAGCGATGAAATACTTCGCGCGGTTTGGTTTGACACAAGCCCGAAGCGCCAGCGAGGGAAAGGTTGTCCCTCGCTGGCGCTTCGGGCTTGTGCCTGAGATGCCAGCGTCAAGTAGTATTGCCTCACCCATTCCTTCCGCAGTTCTCCTCCGGTCCCATCCAGCCATGATGCTCCCTCCGCCGCGAACAGCCAAAATTCCCGGCTCGCCGCGGGGATATAGCGGGTAGTGGGAAAGTGGAAAAGATCAGTTGTCAGAAGGGAGTCGGAGGAAAGGATGAAGGATGAAGGATGAGGGAAAACCAAGAACCAATTTCATCTTCTGTCTTTTTTCATCCCTCATCCCTCATCCCTTCTGATTCCCCCCACCGCTCTAGCAATCGATGCTCGATCCCGAACTGGTCGCATACCCGCCCGACGACAAAATCCACCATGTCGGACACCGTGCGGGGATGAGTGTAGAACGCTGGCATCGCGGGGAGCACAATCCCCCCGGCCTCCACGACCGACACCATGTTCCGCAAAGGAATCAGTCCCAATGGGGTTTCCCGCGGAACCAGAATCAGCTTTCGCCGCTCTTTGAGATGAACATCCGCCGCCCGGTGGATCAGATTCTCCGATACTCCGTGGGCAATCGCTGCAAGCGTTCCCATGCTGCAGGGACAGATTGCCATGCCGCCGGTGAGGAACGATCCACTCGCAATGCCTGCGTGGAAGTTCCGGAAATGGTGATAGCGCAAGCGGCCAAGGTCGAGCCCAGCGGCCGCTGGGCCGAGCAAGGTCAATGGGTCGAACTCGGTTTCCCCAAGCTGGAGGAGACGACTCATTTCCCGCTCGAACACCTCGACTGCCGCTGGGCTGATCGTGAGGTGAACAGTGCGACCCGCTCGGAGAAGCACTTCGACAAGCCGCACTCCGTAAACCGATCCACTTGCTCCCGTGAGCGCGACGACAAGATCCGCTGAAGACATTTCGCACCTTATGAGTTCGTTCTTCCAGCCCTCTACCACACTGAAAAGCATGTTGAAAAAACATGCGGTTTTCGATCACTTCTCATCATTTATTCATCCCGCAAACACAATTATAACAATGACTTTCGCCAAAAATGAGAGTTTAGCTTCGTTTGGCAGAATCGGTGGTTTTTCAGTACCAATAAGTAGCCATAATCTATTTTTCTTAAATCAATACATTTATAAAATTACATTACACTTGTCATCCACACGTGGGCAAACTGTCGCCGGGTGAAGCAAAGCGTAATCCTTGGAAGACTTTTTCCTGTACTATGGAACAGCGACCGAAGAGCGTGGACCTGGAGGATCTCAACCATGATGCGGCTCGCCGGGTTTGTTGCACTTGCCACGGTTCTCCTTGTACGGATGGCGTCCGGACAGCCGACACCGCCAAACGGGCTTTCAAACTGGGCATTCGATGAACTCACCCTGGTGAACGGAGCCAAATTCCAGGGGCTGATTTTGTCTGAGATGTCGGATGGGATTCGTTTTCAATCGGTGGTCTCCCGGTCGCCTGGTCGCCCGACGGTCACTCTCACCAGCTTCTTCGCCAAGACCGAACTCGCGGCGATCAAGCGACTGTCGGATGACGACCGGAAACTTCTGACAAAGCGGCTGGCCGAACTCGATCCCAACGGAGAGGGCGAGCGGCAGCGAATGGAGTCGCTTGAGATTGTAGTGACCGACTGGGCCGGGAAACCTGGAGGCGGCAGGAGATACGAATCAGAGTACTTCACACTCCAATCCAGCGGATCGGAGGAACTCACCCGCCGATCCGCCGTTCGGCTCGAACAGATCTATACCGCCTTCAGCCGATTCCTGCCGCCAACCACCAAGGATATTTATCCCACCCGGATTATGCTGGCTACGAATAAAGAGGAGTACATCTCGCTGCTCGGTCCCCTCCACGAAACGCTCAACTCCGCGGTGTTCGATCCACAAACCAAAAGCATCCTGTGCTGGAGCGATCTCAAACGACTCGGGACGGAACTACAAACCGCACGACTCCATCATTCGCAACAGCTCGCCTCGCTCAAACAATACGAGGAACGGGTTTCCAAGCTGTACAAGAAGGACGAACTCGAACGATTCCTCGCGCCAATCAATCTGGAACGACAACGGGTGTGGACAGCCGATGCGGCGAACGGAAAGAAGTTCGACCAGGCTACAGCGCGGATATTCGCAATTCTCTACCACGAGGCATTCCATGCCTACGTTGGAACTTTCATCTATCCACCACTCAAATCGGACGATGTGAAGGCCGGGAAAGGCACCGGCGAACTCCCTCGTTGGCTGAACGAAGGACTGGCCCAGGTGTTCGAGACAGCTGTTGTCGAGGCTGGAGAACTGCGTGCCGATAGTCCAAACCGCGACCGGTTGCTCCGGGTCAAGGACTGGCTCAAGGGCAAGGGCAAGAGTGATGCCGACCGACTGGTTCCCCTCAACGATTTGCTCACCACCGGCAAGGATGCGTTTCTGGCATTCCACGCCGACGAGAAAACGGCCACCGACCGCGCTTACCTCACAAGCTGGGCACTGGCTTACTACATGACGTTCGAT
>DASZJS010000589.1:0-3509 GCA_035947935.1 Gemmata sp.
GGACCTTCAAGGAATCGCTCCAGAAGGCGTTACGGGGTCTGGAAGTGAACCGCTTCGGGATTGGGTCGGATCGGAAAGATCGGTGGGGAACACCTCTGCAGCCACTCTACGAGGAAATCACGCACAAACTCGCGAGTCCCAACGCGGAGCGAATCTGGTATCTCCGGTATGCGTTAAAGTCCGGTATGGGGATTGAGGATATCCAGGCACGAACCAAAATCGATCGGTGGTTCCTGGAGGCAATCAAAGAACTCGTCGATATCGAGAATGAACTCAAGGAATGCGGATCGCTGGAGCAAGCCAAACCGGAGCTGATCCTCAAAGCGAAACAAAACGGCTTTTCCGACCGACAACTCGCGACCTTGTGGAACTGTTTGACGACGGAGGTTCGCCGCGTGAGGATGAGCTACGGGATCGCTGCGGTGTTCAAGTCGGTCGATACGTGTGCCGCGGAGTTCGAGGCTTATACCCCCTATTATTACTCGACTTACGAAGTTGGAACTCAGGGGGAGGGGCAAGTCGCACATCAGGATGGGGAGGCAGCCTCACCTTTAGCTCTTTCCCCTGGTGAAGATGAAATCCGCGCTGCCACGGACAAACCTCGCATCATGATTCTCGGAGGTGGTCCCAATCGGATTGGCCAGGGAATCGAGTTTGACTACTGCTGCGTGCAGGCCGCGTTTGCCCTACGTGCAAATGGCTACGAGGTCATCATGGTCAACTCCAATCCGGAGACCGTGAGTACCGACTACGATACCTCGGATCACCTCTTCTTTGAACCACTCACCGTCGAAGACGTACTCAACATCCACGACAAGATGAAACCGCAGGGTGCCATTGTGCAGTTTGGCGGTCAAACTCCACTCAATCTCGCGAAGCCACTGGAGGCAGCAGGGGTTCAAATTATTGGTACCAGTGTCGATTCCATTGACATTGCAGAGAACAGGGAGCGGTTTGCCAAGCTCATCACGGAACTTGAACTGCGACAACCAGCAAATGGTACCGCAGTTGATGCCGCTCAAGCCATCCGTGTTGCCAGGAGAATTGGATTTCCCGTCCTTGTTCGACCGAGCTTTGTGCTTGGCGGACGGGACATGAAGATTGTCTACAACGAACCGGATCTGATGGCATACATGACGCGGGTTGAGCCCGATCTGTCGGCCTCCAGCCCTGTATTGATCGACAAGTTCCTCGAAAACGCGACCGAGGTGGATGTCGATTGCCTGAGCGATGGCAACCGGACTGTGATTGGTGGGGTCATGCAGCACATTGAGGAGGCCGGTATCCACTCCGGAGACTCCGCGTGTGTCATTCCGCCTTATTCACTCTCTCCGCAGGTGCTGGATGAGATCAAGGTGCAGGCCCGGAAATTAGCCGCGGCGTTGAACGTGAAGGGGTTGATGAACATCCAGTTCGCTGTTCCCGCACCCCTTCCGGATGGGTCGTCCGAGGTATACATTCTTGAAGCCAATCCGCGTGCCAGCCGGACGATTCCGTTTGTGTCCAAGGCCACGGGAATCCAACTGGCTCGTCTCGCGGCACTGGTCATGGTGGGAAAGACGCTCGATGAACTTGGAGTCGCGGATGAAGTTATCCCCAGACACTACTCAATCAAGGAGAGCGTCTTTCCGTTCAACAAATTCCCGGGTGTGGACATCATCCTTGGCCCCGAGATGAAATCCACCTGCGAAGTGATGGGGATCGATGACAGTCTGGCGATGGCATTTGCAAAATCTCAAATGGCGGCTAGCTCGCCTCTTCCCGCCAGTGGGACGATTTTTGTCTCGGTGTCCGATCGGGACAAGGAAGCTTTGATCCCGATTGCCAGGAGTTTTGCGGAGATGGGGTTCCGGCTGATTGCAACGCGCGGAACTGCCAGACATCTGATGAGCCGCGGCATCAAGGTGGATGATGTGCCTAAAATCGCTGAGGGTAGGCCTAATTTGATCGATTTGATGAAGAATGGTCAGATTGCCATGATTATCAACACGCCAAGCGGCCGCGGGAGTTCGCCCGACGAAGGGAAAATTCGGGCGGGAGCAGTTGCGAACCGCGTAACCTGCATCACGACACTTTCAGCGGCACAAGCAGCGGTCGAGGCGTGCCGTGCGCTAAAGGAACGGGAGATGACCGTCATTCCGCTTCAGGAGCGATTCCCCAAGAAACCCTGACCTTGCAAGGAGACAGGAGACAGAAAAACCTCACCACCGTACCCAAGGCTTGCGACTGTCTGAGTTGACCTTACCGAGTGACATCAACCGCGAGACTCACAATTGCTTCCAATTTACTATCCACAACAGCCAACCAACTCTCCGGAGAAGTTGCATTTCAGGCGGCAACTGGCACCCGGCAAACTGGCATACTAATTGTCTCAATCCCGTGCATCAACCCTTGCATATGCTTGCAGCAGTACTTGTTTTGCGATTCTCCGCGGTAAATCGAGTCTGGGCAGCAGCAGTGCCAGCGCAAGTCCCCTTCTTCGGTTCTCTCCAGGGAGATTTGATACTCCTCTCGTCCCCCAAGGACTGCCCAGGTGGCTACACAGCCTGTTTCCGCAGGGTCGGGGTTTCGGTAAATGATGCGGAAGTGGTATGGAGCGGGAGTACGCTTCCGATCCGGGCCTGGAAGAAGTAGGGTCAAGAGTGTGTTTGAGGGTTTTGTGTGTGGTGTGAGCATGGTTGTGAGTGGGTTGGTGTTGGTATGTGGATTTTACCACTCCACGGACTTGCACAGGATGTCGGTAGGCAGTCAGACCGGTACATTTCCCCTACTGCGAACGCGGGGTCAGCTTGACCATAGCGTTCAATCTTACTGTGTTGCCAACGAGTTCTCACCATGGCTGATCTGCCTGTACCGACCGACCCACAAGCACGGAAGGCTGCGATTCGGGAGCAAGCCCGGAAAAACCGGATCGCCCAGAAAAACAAGGATGAGGTGAGCCGCTTGATCTGTGCCAAGTTCACTTCGCTTCCCGCTTACATCGCAGCAAAAACGGTGATGTGGTATGTCGATGCGGGGAGCGAGGTTCGCACCCGGCATACGCTTCCCACAGCTCTGGGCGACGGGAAGAAGGTCATCGTACCCTGGTGTGTGGTTGAAACGAATCAGCTCGAACTGTTCCTGTTGGAAGACATGAGTGAACTCGTCGACGGTGCATACAAGATTTTGGAACCAAAACCTGAACTCCGCGATCTGCCAGCTAAGAAAGTGAAGCCCGAAGAACTCGATCTGGTGATGGTTCCAGGTACGGCGTTCGACCCACGTGGAGGTCGGATGGGACAAGGTAAGGGTTACTACGATCGTCTCCTGTCTAATGCTCGCGCTGATGCCCCGCTGGTTGGTATGGCTTTCGATTGCCAGCTCTTCGATGAGATCCCAGTTGCTTCGCACGATGTGTTCATGGATGTCGTTCTCACAGAATCGCGAGAATTCACTGGCCATGGTCGCAAGGGGTAAGCTGCGTTCTTGTGCGATCGGAGTGGCGGGTGAGAACTTCTTCTGTCGCTGAC
>DASZJS010000590.1:0-6316 GCA_035947935.1 Gemmata sp.
CACAAGGGTGCCAGCGAAACCGATCAGGAATCCGAGGGCGAATCCGAAAGTTCCCCGACTGTCTCGATCGACGAAGTGGTCCCGGGCATCCGAGAGAGCCTTACTCCAAGGGAATGGTTCGTTCTTCCCGGCGAAGTTGTCGCGAATGCTCACCTTCCACAGAGTCTCGACATTCACCCCGAGCACAGCCCCGAGTATCGCTGCGAGAAGCCCGATCCCGATGGCCAACGCGACTGGCCGCGCTGAGAGCGGTTTCACGAGCGGTGTGCCCTCGAACAGCACCTCGCCATGAGTCGGTTCATAGATTCCGGTGATTGCGTTAAAGACTGTCGTTTTGCCAGCACCATTTGGGCCGATCACAGAGAATATCTGCCCCGGTTCAACGGCGAGATCCACGGCATTCACCGCGACAATCCCACCAAATCGCATGGTCAACTTTTCGACCTTGAGCAGTGACATAATGATCGGTGGTCCGGGTGGTCAGTCGGGGGCATCAGGAGACAGGAATCAGGAAACCTCTCTGCTGTATTGTTGATTCCCACAACGAAGGCTATCAGGTTTTTGCACTCGCCTCACCAGTGGCCTCTTCAGGGTGTAACTCTCGCTTCTGCCGCGCTTCGGGCAATAAACCCTCGGGGCGGAATCGCATCATCAGGATCAGCACCAGACCGAAGATCATCAGTTTCCAACCGCTCACCTTCTGATAGGTTGGCCCGCCGGTTCCGATTTGCTCCTGGATCATGTTATCCAGGATGTTGGTGATAATGCGGTCGAACCCCATCAGGAGAAACACGCCGAGCAAGACTCCATTGCGGTTGCCAAGTCCGCCGAGGATGACGCAACAAACCATTATCATCGACAGGGTGAAGTCATACGACTGCGGATTGCCGGTGGTCCGGAGAGACATCGCGTAAAACGCCCCGGCCAGACCAGCTAACCCAGCTCCAATGGCGATGGCAGCGAGCTTGAGCCGAGCGGGGTTCAATCCCATGCAGGATGCTGCCAGTTCGTCCTCTCGCAAGGCTACCCACGCCCGCCCAAGCCGGGATCGTTCCAGGTTCCGGAGGAACAACATGATGAAACCCAACACGCCGAGAGTGATGAAGTAGAGATAGGGATACTTGTACCAGCGCACGCCCCAGCCGGAGTTGAGTTTCAACCCGCTCAAGTCCATAGACTCAGGCACGCCTGGGATCGGACCCGCCTCAATGGGGTTCATTCCCTTCGTACCCTCAGTGATCGCATCCAGGTTCCGGATGGCATAGAGCGTGATGAGCCCGAACCCCAGAGTCACCAGTGCAAGATAGTCCCCGCGGAGTCGCAAAATGGGTGCGGTCGAGGCCACGCCGACGAGGGCAGACAGAACCGTCGCAGCAAGAGCAGCGACCAGGAAACTCTGTTGAAACGGGAAGAACGGGACCGTCAAGATGCCAACTGTGTACGCACCAATGCCAAAGAATGCAGCGATCCCCAGGTGCAAGAGCCCGGTATAACCGAGGACGACATTCAGCCCGAGAGCCAGAATTGCATAAACAAACAAAACCGTGAACTGCTCTCCGCGGTTGGCCTCCGCGAACGGGAAGAACGGGTATGCGGCGAGCAGAGCGAACAGCACAAGCACCCAGTACCGCAGCAGGTTCATACCTTCTCCCGGGTGCGGGCACCGAGTAACCCAGCAGGACGGAACAGAAGGATCACGATAAGGATGGCGAAAATCAGTGCTTCGCTCCACTTGGAACCCAAATATGCCTTACCGAGTTCCCCGACAACACCGATGACCAACCCTCCGAGAACCGCCCCTGGAATGTTCCCAATCCCCCCAAGGACGGCTGCGGTGAAGGCATAAAGGCCATTCTGGAACCCCATCTGGTAATCGACTGCCTTGATGTACAGTCCGTAGATAACGGATGCAACTCCAGCCAGAGCCCCACCGATGGCAAACGTCGCGGAGATCACGCGATCGACGTTAATTCCCATAAGCTGGGCAGCCGTTGGATTCTGAGCGGTTGCTCGCATCGCCTTCCCTAGGGGCGTGAACTTCACAAACAGAGTCAGTGCGATCATGGTCGGCACAGTGACCCCAACAACCATCGCATCTTTCCATGTAAAGGTCAGACCCGTATTGTGGAGAAGGTTGGTGTCAGGCACCAGATCCGGGAACTTGACTGGAGTTGCTCCTTTCCAGAAAAGTCCACAGTTGATGAAGATGAAACTTACTCCGATTGCGGAGACGATCACAGTTAGCTTGGGAGAGTGGCGAAGTGGTTTATAGATCACCCGATCGGCTGCCATATTCAGGGCTGCGCAACAAATCGGGGTGAGCAGGAGCATCAGCAGGACCGTTCCAATAATCGCCGAGGTACTATTGTTCGATGCGGTGGTTACCGCAACCCAGGTAGCCACTTGCAGAGCCCAGAACGACCCAAGCATAAACAGGTCGCCATGGGCGAAGTTGATGAGTTCGATGATCCCGTAGACCATCGTGTATCCGAGCGCGATCAGTGCATAAAGCGATCCCAGGACGAGCCCAAGCAAGAGAAACTGGCCAAACCCCGCCGGGGCGTCGGCCTGGGCGAACACCTCGAACATCGGCCCCCCTACTGACAGGGTAACTCACAAGAAAACTTCCGGAACGAACATGGCTTCTGCGCAATGTTCGTTCCGGAAGCACGCCAGTTCACCAGGGAAAACGAACCGTTCACTCGCCTTGAGTCTTGACCGGCTTGAACCTGCCGTCCTCGATCTTGCTGATGGTGAGTACCTGCGAGGTCGTGTCCCCTTCAGGGGTGAAACTCCACTTCCCGAGGATGCCTGCCGTAAAGTCCTTTGTTTCCAGCACGGCCTTGCGGAGTTCTTCGCGGTCCTTCTTGCCCACCTTCTTCACTGCTTCCAGGAAAACCTTGGCCGCCTCATAGCCATATGCCGCGTAAGCTTCTGGTTCGAGTTCCTTGCCATCGTCATCCTTAAACTTCGCCTTGTACTTTTTAACAAACTCTGCCCCGGCCCCCGTCAACTGCGACGGATCCTTGCCGCCAATTGTTGCGTACACCCATCCGTTGAGTAAATCCGCTCCTGCCCCCTTGATGAATTCCTTCTCGTAACACCCATCCGGAACCATTAGCGGACAATTCAACCCTTCGCCCTTCATGTCGATAGCGATCTGCGGCCCACCGCTCTGTGTTGTGCCACCGAAGTACACCAACTGTGGATTCTTGCCTTTGATGGACTGAATGAGCGTTTTGAAACTTTTCTGGCTGGCGACGATGCTCTCGTGCCCGAGGATCTCAACCCCCAACTCCTGGCATTTCTTCTTGAACAGCCCAGCAATCCCAGCACCGTACAGTTCCTTGTCATCGAAGATGTACACTTTCTTGACGCCAAGCGTTTCCTTGGCAAACACGGCACTCAACGGCCCCTGAATATCGTCAGTGGGACAAACGCGGCAGAAAGTAATTTTGTCAGATTTGCGATAGATATCCGGCTCGCCGCTTTTCTCATCACCAGCAACCTTCTTGGTAAGGCCCGGCCACGTTGCTGCGGGGGAAATCTGAAGCAACCCGGCCTCACTTAGGAGAGGCATGGAAACCTTTGCGGCACCAGAGTTGTAAGGCCCGATAAACACCATCACGTTCCCATCACTAATTGCCTCCCGGGCGTTGTCGGCTTCCTTCCCGGCATCCCACTGGCCCTGAGCCGCGGTTGCATCGTCCATATCCTGGTAGGCCAGCTTCATCCCGGCGATCTCTCCACCATAGTCTTCAATCGCCATCTTGATTCCGTTCACGATGGTATTGGTTTGTCCCTGTGCTGACCCTGTTCGTGGCAGACTGGAGACGATCTTGAGGGTGTTCCCCTTGCTGGAACAGCCGCCATAGCCCAAAACCAGTCCGCCGACTGCAACCAATCCGGCAGTCCCCGCGGCACCACGCAGGAATTTCCGACGATCCAGGTCCACAGTTCGATTCGTTTGATTCTCGGGCTGGGCGTTCCCGTTTTGCGCATTGGCCTTGTCGGCATCTTGACGATCCACGGCGAACTCCCCGAACGTGTTGGGAAATCGGAATTAAGACAGAATAAGGCCCGAACCCCCTCCCCGTCAACGAGGAGAGACCCGGACCTTACGTTATTCTAATCGACTTTGACCGAACTGACTGTCCGTTTGTTACGGTTGCGGCTTTCGCGGCTCTAAATCAAACACCATTGGAGTTTCATAATTCTTCAGATACTTGTCCGCAAATTTAGTGTGTACGGAGTCGTTCAGGTAGGTTTTCAGCGCTGCGGCATCATCGAATGCGAGAACCAGAGCAACCGTGTAGTCGGTATTCCCATCGGGCGTACCCTTCGATGAGGGTTTTCCAGCCCACAACCCCCGAACGCCTTTAATCTTTGCCAGTTGCGAATACGCGTCGTCGATGAGCTTCTGCGTGTCGGACTTGGCCTCCGGCTTGGAATCGGACTTGGATTTGGTGTCTGAAGTCTCGGACTTTGAGGTGTCGGTCTTTGCCTTCAGCAGAACGATGTGAATCAGCCCGGCCCCACGGTAGCCATCGATTGTACTCTGGAGTGATTTTTGAGTGCTCTGAGCCTGGGTGTTTGCAGTTTGCAGTTGCTGCTGCAACTGAGAAACTTGGCTCTTGAGGTTAGCCTCGGAGTTTTTATCGCCTGCAGCCGCCGGCAAGCCACGTTGAGCCGTGAGTAACAACGCAGACGTTCCGAACAGCGCAATCGCTATCGGCAGTCGGTACGACATGACTCGGTTTCCTCAGCGGGCGAAGAATGTGGGGCATGATGGGTCTTTGGAGTCTAACCCCAGAATCCGCTGTTGAGACCGAAAATAGTCGATGCTGATATCGCCGGGAGCAGCTGATGCACTGAACTTCGTCCGCGCTGGCAAAACCGGCCTGTGAAAATCATCCCATGGGAACGTGCCCTTGACCGATCGACACATCTGGTGGGGGCGTTGGTTTGGCTCCATATACGGTGGTCGCGAGATCCTTGCTCCCGATCGGATGCGGAAGGGCAAAGAGTTCTCCGTACTGATAGCCGCAGCGCCCCCCGTGGAACCCGTTTGCCGACCGGATCATGTGTTCGACCCGGTCAAACCGGCCTTCATCGAACTGCGACTTGTAAGCTTTCACCGCGGCCAGTTTCTGGTCGATGGTGTCGCCGATATCCACGACGAATGTGCTGTGCCAGATTCGCTGTTCGGCATCGAATGGATAAGGAATGTAGACGAGATGTGGAACTCGATAGGGCGCAGTGCCATCAAACCTTTCATCCCACTTTGTGAGTTGCGCGTAAAAACGGGCAGCTTCACCAATGAGATGTCCCTGGTAGTGATCGGGTGAGGCAGCCGGAGTGCGGCCAGCAGCGATAATCACAATCCCGGGCCGATATTTCCGAAAAGCAGTGGCTAACTTGAACCGATTTTCGGGGCCATCCATTAGAACGCGGTTGGGGAGTTCGATGTTCAAGCGGATCGGAACACCGAGAATCCGCCGGGCCTCTTCTGCTTCCTGCTGCCGAGTTTCGAGCGTGCCGCGGGGGGTTGGTTCGCCGCTGGTCAGGTCGAAGATTCCTACCTTGTAACCCTGCTTGACCAGTTTGGCGAGCGTACCCCCACAGAGAATTTCCAGGTCATCCGGATGTGGAGCGACAGCCACCACATCGAGTCGGTCAGTTGGATTCGGATCGCTCACGGTGTCTACTCATTGCAACAGGAATGGATAAGATTGGATACCCGGTCGTTGTAGCGGGTTTACAGAGCGAGGCAGCGTAAGCAACAGTTCTCAAACGATCGGGTACCTGATATATTTCGGGTGGAAGGAGTGAGCAAGTCGGTCTATTCTGAAGTAGACGTTAAGCGGCGTAAAGACGAGCAAAGCTCTGTGAGCGTAGCGATTAGCAATTGGCCAAGTGGCGGAATGGCAGACGCACTCGACTCAAAATCGAGCGGGTAAAACCGTGTGGGTTCAAGTCCCACCTTGGCCACTGTGAATGAGTAGCTTCCCACGACACTCTCCATCAATTGTTTATCCCGGCCAGATCCCGCCAACTAACCCCCAGCAAACCAAACGTACGGGGTCAATCATGGCTTTTGAACCCTTTGGACAGACTGACTCATCCCCGAATTCCGGGCACATGACCGCCCCGGAACGTCTGTCGCAATCGGGGCAGATGATGGGGTGGGGCGTTTACGGAAGCCTCGTCGTAATTGGGTTCGTTTTTGGCATCGTGACTGGATACGAGCGCCCCAAGACAATCACGGTGACGAAGGTCGCGAAGGAAACGGATACCTCGAAGTCCGATATTCCTA
>DASZJS010000591.1:0-3877 GCA_035947935.1 Gemmata sp.
GGATCACTTTAGGGGAGTTGTTCGCTCTTCAGAAAGCGAGCGCGAACCCAGCAGGTAAGGCTGAAGCGGGTAACGGCCCGGGTTTCGGCAAGGCCAAGAGCGTGATCTTCGTTTATCTCCAGGGTGGTCCCAGCCACCTCGACCTCTGGGATCCAAAAGACAATGTGCCGGACAAGGTGAAAAGCGTCTTCAAACCGGAGCCGACCAAGCTGACGGGGGTTCACGTCACCGAGTTGCTCCCGAAGATTGCAAAGGTTCTCGATAAGACCACCCTCATCCGAACGATGAGTTACACGCCAAACGGTCTCTTCAACCACACCGCGGCCATTTACCAGATGCACACGGGCTACACAACGGACAAGGTGAGCGCATCCGGGCAACTTGAGCCACCCAGCCCAAAGGACTTCCCGACACTCGGCTCGAACATCATCAAGTTCAAACCTCCAACTGTCCCCATGTTGCCGTTCGTGATGATGCCCCGGCCGCTGCAAGAGTCGAACGTCGTCGGGAAGGGTGGTAGTGCGGGATTCCTTGGGAAAGGCTACGACCCCTACCTGCTCTACCCGACAGGCGATGATATGGATCTCGCCAAGATGGAGCGGATTCGCACCGACGACCTCAAACTTCGAGAGGAACTCACGCCGATTAGGATGGAGCGGCGAGCGACGCTCCGCGACACCATTTCCAAGGGTATGCCGGACCTGGAAGAAGCAGTCGCCAAGCACGACCTGGATGAGTATTACGGCAAGGCGCTCGGTCTGGTTGTCTCCGGGCGTGCCAAGAAGGCCTTCGACCTCAGCGAAGAGAAGACAACGGTTCGCGAGCGATATGGCAAGAACACCTTCGGCCAGTGCCTGTTGCTCGCTCGCCGACTTGTCGAAGCCGGCACACGATTTGTTGAAGTGGTGTGGCCCAAGGTCGCCAACAGCGACAACCACTCGTGGGATGTTCACACAGGGCTATCGCAGCGGATGAAGACTCAGGCCGCACCGTTGCTCGATGGTGGTGTCTCCGCACTGATCGAAGATCTCGATGAACGTGGGCTTCTCAAAGAAACGCTGGTGGTGGTGGTGGGCGAGTTCGGACGGAGCCCACAACGGGGTGTCAGCACATCCGGCAACCAGAACAACGATGATGGCCGGGATCACTGGCCATATTGCTACACAGGGCTCATCGCCGGTGCTGGCATCAAGCGCGGACATGTCCACGGCAAGAGCGACAAAACGGCAAGCGCTCCGATCGAGAACCCCGTTCACCCGACCGAACTGCTTGCCACGATCTATCATTCTGTCGGCATCAAGCCGGACACCATCGTATACAACCACCTCAACCAGCCACGGGAGCTGGTCAAGGGTGAAGTGGTCAGCGGCCTGCTGAGTTGATATCCGCCTGACAACAATCGAGGGGGATCGAGCGTGAGCATTCCATCACCGCTCGATTTCCCTCCTCCGATTTCATCGTTCCAGTTGAAAACGACGAACTTGGCAGTTATGTCTTCGCACAACCAGGAATGAGACAGCCAACACAAAGCATAAGTTTGTTTATGATTGAAGTGATTATTATGGAGCAATCAGGCATGTGCCAAGGGCTTTGACACATGACGAAATTTGACAGTGACTGGTGTTTGGATCTGTGATTGGGGTGGAAAGCGCCTTGTAAAGTGCCAAAACATATCGTCGTAATCTTGTTCGATTAATGACAACTCCCAACAACACTGACAGACGCTACCAACACCCTCTACTCAACACGTCTGAACTTTTGACAGTCTGCCCACACATGCACACATGGGCAGGACGCCCCGCCCACGCGTGGGCGGGGCAGCGGATTGCTTCTTTACTCTCGATAGACGCGGTCGCATTTCTTCGCAATTCGTGTCTCGCTAGCGTCTGGGGAATGGGAGAAGTACAATCCCGTATTCCGGCGCACACGAGACGCCCGCATGACGAACCAGAAGATCACCCCGAATACTGCCGACCTGACCACAATTCTGGTGGTGGATGACTCTCAACTCGAGCAACGATACGTTGCCCGTCTTTTGGAGGCATTGGGTGGCTGGCGGATCACATTCGCTCGCAATGGCATCGAAGCCTTGGAATCGTTTGCCATCGAGCTACCAGCGTTGGTGCTGACCGATATGCGGATGCCCAAAATGGATGGGCTCACGCTTGTCGAAAAGCTTCGGGAGAAGTATCCCCAGATTCCTGTCGTCCTGATGACTGGGAACGGAAGTGAGCGGGTTGCGGTTGAAGCGCTCAAGGCCGGAGCTGCCGATTATGTCCCCAAGCAATCTCTTGCGCACGACCTCGCGCCCGTGCTTGAACGTGTTTTGTCGGTCCGGCAAGCCGAACACAGACGATTCCGCGTTCTGGCGGGGATGACCAGGCGCAGTTCGCAGTTCGTGTTGGAAAACGACCCCTCGCTCGTTCCTCCCCTCGTCGCGATGTTCCGGGAGGATTTGCTTGAAGTCGGATTGTGCGACTTGACCGGGGCTACCCGTGCCGGCATTGCGCTCGAAGAAGCTCTTCTGAACGCCATGTATCACGGAAATCTGGAAGTAAGCTCAGAGTTGCGAGAAAACGGCGACGATGCGTTTCATCAACTTGCAGCCGCTCGACGAATAGAAATCCCTTACCGAGATCGCCGCGTCAAGGTGATCGCTCGGATGAGTCCAACTCGTGCAACCTTTGTGATAGCCGATGAAGGACAGGGGTTCGATGTCTCCAAACTACCCGATCCAACTGACCTGAAACACATAGACAGCCCGAGCGGTCGCGGCGTTCTCCTGATGCGTGCATTCATGAATAAGGTGTCCTACAACGCCACTGGCAACCGGGTTGTCCTGGTCAAGACCCGTGATCGTGGCGGCGATCATATCTAACGAGGACACCCCATCGCAAATGCTCCGGTGTCCACAGGCACCCTTATTTCTTCTCTTCGACCTTCCCTTTCACATCGACCGCGCTTGCTCCGACGAGTTTGGCAGCCTTCTCGGAAACCCGGTTCGCAAGCAACCCGCTTGGGTCACAGCCCGCGGCGATGGAGACGATCTTCCCGCCCTTCTCGATGAGGAAATTGGTCGGCATCGACTTGGTTTGGAAGGTGTTCCAGCTCTCGCCCTTGGTGTCCACGGCATAGAACATATCGAGCTTTTTCTCTGCAGCATATTTGGCGACCTTCGCATCGGGTTCCTTGAACACGAACAGACAGGTAAGCCCCTCGCTCTTGTATGCGCCATTAATCTGCTGGAAGTAGGCGAGTTCCTTATCGCACCCGGAACAGCCACAGGTCAGGCGGACCAGAACCGGTCCCTTCGCAGTCAGTTCGGCAAGGTCAATGATCTTGCCGGTGGCGTCCTTGATCTTGAATTCCGGGGCAGATTCCCCAACGGTCACTTTGGCGCGCGGAGCGGGAGCGGGTTCGGCCGCTCGTACACATGCGGCAGAAATAGCAACACATAGAACGGCAGTCAGGAGACGTGACACGAATACCTCGGGTTGAAGGAGGGTTAAGGGGTGGGAACCAGCAGACCTACAGCGTACCGCGCGCCAGAAAGGAATCCAGAGAGAAAAGGATAGAACTCTCGTCAATGTTTTCAGGGGTTTCGATGAAGCGACAGCGAAACCCCTGGAAAACATACTCTTGACCACAACTCCTTTGGCTGCACAATTGAGCCACAATCCCTTCGCTTGCACTGTACAGTAGGTACCAAAATGCCCGAACCCCTCCGTTGTGTGGCCCCCGAGACGTTGATAGCCGGGTACGACTTCAGCACTGGCGGCGTTAAAGCCCTGGCTTTCGATCTGAGCGGGAACATAGTTGCCGAAATCCGCTTGCCAACCGATCTCTGGACCGATGGCGGTGTTTCCGAATTAAATCT
>DASZJS010000592.1:0-6513 GCA_035947935.1 Gemmata sp.
CCGACTGGGTGAAGGTGGGGGTCGTGGTCGGCTTCGGGTGATGTGGAAACTTCGTCTGGCGGTGATGATTGCGGCGATACCGGTTCGACCGCCTGGTCGGAGCGAGCTGGAAAAGTGGGGTTGCGCTTCGGCCGACGCGGAGCTACCAATTCGGCTTCCGGAACCGCCACAAATGCCGCGTCACACCGCGGGCATCGAACTGTGTGCCCCTGTGCAGCCGCATCGATCCCTGCTGTACCCCGGCATGCCGGACACCGCACCACCAACCCCATACCCATACTCCGCGATACCTAAGTGGGAAAAATGAACACCGTTCAATTTGTTAACTTACGGCCTGTTCACAGTGGGGTGACAGTTGACGAGTCGTTAGCAGAAGTAATTGGAGCAGCACTCCGGTCGCTAACGCTCCCGGCTCGCCTAAAACGCTCATCGCCAAAGGTTTTAGGCGAGCCGGGAGCGTCAGCAACCCGAGTGCTACACCCCCACCTTGTCAGCTTGCCCCCGTGATTGAACCAACTCCTTTTCCTATTTTGCCTTCTGTAACCAGACGGTAAGAACTTTGCTCACTTCGGTCATCTGTGTTCCGGATATCTTGTCTGGCGTATCGGTGAGTTTGTGCCAGTGCGCGTAATCGAAGTCGATAATATCGATGGTCGGGATGCCGACCTTGATGAGTGCCAAATGGTCATCCTGGACTTCGTATCCACTCTCATACTTGAACGATTTCGCCCCCAGTTCCTTCGCCAACCCCCATATTTGATCGACCAGGGGCTTCGCCGCTGCGAACGAATAGTGTTCGACTTTTAACTCGGCATCCTTGCCGGCAAACAGATCGAGCAGGAACCCGGCATTGTAATTAAACTTGCGCTTGTCCTTGGTCTTCAGATAGTCCTCAGCGAAATGCTCGGAGCCGAAGAAGTATTTGTCTCCACCACCTGTCTGGGATGTCTCAAACACATATTCTTCGCCATCGAAGAGAACGAAATCGACGCCGAACTCGGATTTCAAATCCTTCATGTGGTGCCCGAGTTCCATCAGAAACGCGACGCCACTTGTGCCATCGTTAGCGCTCACGAACGGTTTGTTCCAGTTCTTTCGATTATCCTGGTCGGCAATGGGGCGTGTGTCGTAGTGCGTGGAGATCAGTACCCGTCGCGTCTTGTCCGGGTGCCAGGAGACGATCAGGTTGACCATCTCGGTGGCCTCCTTCCGGCTCAATTGCTTGCCTTTGAACTCCTGCCGGGTGACAGTTGCCCCCAGATCCTTGAAGTGTTTCTCGATCAGTTCCTGCTGCTTCTTCATCGCCTCTGTCCCGCTGATCCGCGGCCCGATGTCGCAGAGTTGCTTGAGATACTTGAGTGCCTGAGCGTCATCGAACTTTACCTCGGTCATGCCAGCCTTCGCATCATTCCCCGTTGCAAATTCGGTCATCTTGGGTGGGTTTTCATCTTCGTGTGAGGCAACCGGCAGTAACGGCTCCGGTTCGTGTGGGGAAGGTGGCGTTTGGGTCAGCCACCAGACCGGTACGGCGATTCCAGTTGCCACCACAGCAACGAGAACCCAGCCAAGAGTATGAGACATGAGATCCTCCCAGATGTTTCCAGAATCCAGGTTCCAGCGAGTTCCCGCGTTTACCCAACCTGTTTCCAGGTTCTGCGTTCCCAACTTAGAACCTGGAACCTTGAGTTCCTTTCTTGCACATCTTACCGGCTGCGCGAGCGGCGTGCGACCCAGATTGGACATTCCCGGACAGATTGTAAATCTTGCCCTTCCCGGTGGCGTCTTCGCCGGGCATATACCCCACCCTCGAACGGAAACGCCCCGGGCTCGCCACCAGGATTTGTTGGGGAACAAATCGTGTTGGGTGCGCCCGATCTTGCGATCGGATCGGCATCTGCCGATCCGGCCGCAATCTCCGCTCTCGCAGACGAGGCGATGCGCGATGTTCGAGCAACTGACGGGTTCCGGATGTTTTTCGTGAACGCCGCCGGAAACGTGGCCGATAGTTGGTTGGTAGGTGCCGGTGTCTTCCCGCTCGGTGCCTAGGGGGATGGGTGAGTCGTTGGAGATCGCGTTGAAACGGATGGCCGCGTCATGAGTTCAACCGGCACAGGCCGATTCAAGCAGTCTGGGGAATCTGCTTGAGTCGGTGCCGAAGTGAACCTGAACGCTGCTGGTGACCATCCGATCCTGTGGGGAATCGGCAGTCAGACCTCTGATTGCTCATGATACAGGACACGCGACCGACGCCGACCTGCCCTTCATCAGGGAGGATTCGATTGTGACCCAACTCGATACGGATGTTCAGGCCACTTGGCATGAGTATCGCGAGCGACCCACCGTCGAGCTTCGTAATTGGCTCGTCGAACGCTATCTGCCGCTCGTCAAATACAACGCCGAGCGGATCTGGGCTCGCTTGCCGGATGGAGTCGAACTCGACGATTTGATCAGTGCAGGGGTATTCGGATTGATGGATGCCATCGATGCTTTCGACCTGTCCCGCGGGGTGAAGTTCGAGACATATTGCGTCCCACGAATTCGTGGGGCCATGCTGGATGAACTCCGGACGATGGACTGGGTGCCGCGCCTTGTGCGCAGCAAAGCCAGCAAGATGGAGAGTGCCCGAAAGGAACTGGAGGCCACGCTGGGCCGGCCTCCTCGCCCTGAGGAACTCGCAATAAAGTTGGGCATTCCCATGGAGGAACTCGATTCCTATCTTGGGGAGGCCACCGCCGTCAATCTGGTAAGTCTGAACAAGAAGTGGTACGAAACCGACAGTTACAAGGATGTCCGGGAAATCGACATCCTTGAAGATAAGAAGGCCGAAGACCCTACGAATCGTCTGCAGAACAGGGATCTGATGCGGCTCGTCACCCGCGGGTTGAACCGCAACGAGCGGCTCATTGTCATCCTCTACTACTACGAGGAGATGACTATGAAAGAGATTGGGGCCACGCTCAACCTCAGCGAATCCCGTGTGAGCCAGATGCACTCCAGCATCGTCGCCCGCCTCCAGGCTCACCTCGCCAAGCGAAAGGGCGAGTTCAACAACTGATCGCAGAGTAGAAGGCAGAACGGACGAAACGCGATTACCTTTATAATCGCGTTTCGTCCGTTCTGCGTTCCACACTTCTCACTGTCCGACATTCCCTAGCGAATCCTTGAACGGCGTTCCGGACATCACCAGTATCCGGTTCTGTTTCCCGCCTTCGATTTCGATCGTCCGCGTGTACTCGAATGCGTTCCCGTTGTTCGTCCATCGGGCCGTAACATCGAACGTGTATTTCTCGCCTGGTTGCAAGATGGGAGATTTCAGAGTCCACTCAGTCGTTGGTTCGCTTGCTATCTCGTTCCCATTTGCCCAAACTCGGCCTGCCATCGGCAACTGCATGTACAGAACTGCAGGAAACTGATTTGACCGGGCAACTAATGGTTGTGACCGTACAGTTGGTGTGTAAGCCGGAGTGTACGTCCTGGTATACGGTTGAAACATTGGTGGTTTGTAGCCGTAGAGATAGGGTGGGATGTCGCCACCGGGTCCACCCCAAATACCTGAGAATGGGAAACCAGGACCGTGGTACCCTGGTGGTACGAACCCACCCAGAATACTCGCCTCAAAATGAAATTGAGGCATTGCCGTCGAGGGACCGCGGAACATTGGCGATACAGCCGATTGCGCAGTCCGATTGAAATTCTCACCCTGGAAGTGGAACTGTGGCGTTCCTATCCCGGTCGTAACGACTTTGACACCCCCTCCAGCTGCCTGAAGAGGTGCGATAACTGCAGCTCCAAGAAGTACAACAGCGATCATTGATATGCGGAACACAGTTGCAACCTCCCACCCCTGCGAGTGATGGATGTATTCAACACAGATGTATTCTAACAGGGTAAAGTTAGGCCGTGATAGTGAAATGTTGCGCGTGGAAGACTGGTCTTCAGCCTGTAAGCACGTATTGCTCGTTCGCATCCGACAACTGGAAAGATTGTCCCATCTGTGCGAATCCTGAAAGCCTTCAAGGAATTTTGGCGGATTCCGCCATCAACTTTTGCTCGGGGATAGCTCCACCGATCATCTCACATCGAAGCGAACCCATTCGCCATTTCCACAATCGAGCGGACCATACACCCGGTGCCGCCGGCATCGAGTGCAGCCGATTCGCTCTCGGCCCATGCCGGTCCAGCAATGTCCATGTGAACCCACTTCGCAGTTCCAACAAACTGTTCCAGGAACTTTCCCCCCGCGATTGCCCCTCCCCAGCGTCCGCCGCCCGTGTTCCGCATATCTGCCACCTTGCTCTTGATGAGCCCATCGTAACTGGCATCCATTGGCAGCTTCCACGCGCGCTCACCTGCCTTACGGATCGCCGCGAGGATTCGCTCCCCCCATCCGTCGTCGTTCGTCATCAATCCACTTGTTTCCGTACCCAGCGCCACCAGACAGGCACCCGTGAGCGTGGCGAAATCGACAAGATACTTCGTCTGTTCTGCTGCGAAGCACAGAGCATCCGCCAGGATCAGACGGCCCTCGGCATCGGTGTTCAACACCTCGATCGTTTTGCCGTTTCTGGCAGTCAGAACATCGCCCAGCTTCAAGGCTGTTCCGCTCGGCATGTTCTCGACCAGCGCCAGCACACCCAGCACGTTCACCTTCAACTTCTGGGCAGCGATGGCTTGAACGCCAGCAAAGACAGCCGCGGCCCCAGCCATGTCGCATTTCATATCCACCATGCCATCCGTGGGCTTGAGCGACAAACCGCCGCTATCGAACGTCACTCCCTTGCCGACCAGTCCTAGAGTGGCACCGCCGGGGTTGCCGTCGTAGCGCAGGATCGCCAGTCGCGCTGGTCGGGCGGACCCGCTGGCCACCCCGAGCAGAGAACCCATCCTCTCGGCCGCCAGTCGTGATTCATCCCAGACTTCCACAGCGAAGCCGTTGATACGACCGGATTCCCCCACTGCGGCGGCAAATGTTTCCGGATAGAGGTCGCAAGGTGGAGCGTTTACCAATTCCCGCGCCAGCCACAGCGATTCCGCTTCAGCACGAGCACGCGGCAAGACGGAAGAATCGCCGCCAAGCAGGAGAAGTCGATCGGGAGCAAATCGCGTCGGAGTTGTTTTGCGGACGCCCGGTCCCTGACACCCCTGGGCCAATCCCACCGCAACCGCCAGCGTGAATTCACCGGAGGGGACTGCAACCGCCAGCGTGCCAATCTTCTTTTCCGTGGCGTATCGGGCAGCGGCAGCAGCCGCATCGTGAATCGTTGCCCGGGTCGCTTCCCCTCTCTTGCCAAGCCCGACGATGAGGAGACGCTTTGCGGCAATTCCGGTGGGATTCAGGATAGGAATGCGTTCGAGATGCTTGGCGGTCAGGTCGCCGGACTCGCGGAGTTTCGTGAGCAAACCGCCGGTAGTGCTGTCGAGTTCCGCAGCGCTGCCATCGAATGGTTCATCCGCCCAGACGCCGACCACCAGCCAGTCGGCAACGATGCGATTCAGGGAGTCGGAGGCAAGATCGAGGGTGGTCTTCGGAATGGTAATCACGGATTCTTCTTCGGCGTGGGGGAAGCGGGAGCGAACAGGTCCAACATATCTGCGACAGTCTGGACCAGCTTTGGGTCCGTCTGTCGGATGGCGGTCACGAACCGTTTGGCCTGCTCATCGGGACAACAGAGAGCATAGCGAACGATGCACCGACGAACGATGGGTGCGGCGTGCGTTGGCTTCGCGAATTGGGCCAGTACGTCGGCAGTCAGATCCCAGTAGCCCCATCGACGTAAGTCTTCGATTGCCTGATCCGCGAAGTCGCCGTGAGGGAGCAGAGCGGCACAACACTGGAGTATATCGGCCTTGCATTCGTTTCCGCGCGTACTCTGGAAGAACCGCACGGTGCTGATTGTGGAGAGTCGTACCGCGTAGGATTGTTTTGCATCGCCCAGGGTTGCCGCTGCGAACTGCCATCCCTCCTTGGGGCTGAGCAATATATATCCTGCAAGCAGGCCGCCGAACGCCGCGGAAGATCGTTCCGAGAGCGGACTTTCCTTGAGCATCCCCGCCAGAAACGGACCATCGGCTGGACCACCTGAGACACCAAGCAGAAACGCGAACACCCCCAGGCGTTCGATTGGTGTCGCGGGGCTGGTGATTAACTTCCGAATCCTGGCCGGGTCCAATTGCTTCGCAGCCTTGATGACCTCCACATCGGACGCCCGGGCAAACTCGACGAACGCATCGGCCGCAATGGTGGCATCGGACGAATCGAGGTGCTTGACGAAAAAGCCGAGCTTGGCGACTGGATCGGTGTCATCGAGTTTGGCCGCGGCCTTCAGATATTCCATGATGGCCGCCGAGGACGAAAGACCGTAGGTTGCATCGAGTTTACCATCGACGACCCCACAGAAAACCAGATAATCCGCTGGCGTGTTTCCCACCACAGGCAGGTAACTGCGAAGCGTGATGATCACCTGCCCCCTGCGGGCAGGGTCATCCTTCAGGATCGCGCCAATTTGCAGATCG
>DASZJS010000593.1:0-4213 GCA_035947935.1 Gemmata sp.
TGGCATTGACGGGTCTGTCCATCCTGGTTATCCGGAGAAATCATTTTAGCAGCCAGAGTCATTCATCTGGCGACTGGGGCGGATTATGGAGAGGTCGTGGAGTAACCGGAATGTGTTTGTAGCGGAAACTGCGTTTCCCGCGACTGCCGATGCGCTCCTGGAACCGATGACCAACACACCACCACCTTTCCCGACTCACCCGACACCAGATCCGGCAATTCTCGCCAATCGAGAGCTAATTCGTCCGGCGGGATATCGCCGCGCTGCTGCGGGATTGGTGGCCTATTCGGCAGCGTGGTACGATGAATTGGAGCAAAAGCGATACCAACGACACGGGGTCTGGCTCCCGGGTGCTTTGGAGTTTGGGCGGCATCCGGGCGAGTCTCTGCTCCTTCTGGGAGCTGGAATCGGAAGTGATGCCATCCACTATATCCACACGGGAACCCCGGTTACAGTTGGGGTTACACCGCACGACTACCCGGACCAACTGCGCGAGAATCTCACGCGACACGCCCTGACAGCCCGCGTGGTCGAAGTCAGTGATCCAGTTCTGCCCTTCGCGGACGGGACGTTCGATGTCGTTACCTGGAACGCCTTGTACGATCCCACCTCTCTCAACCCAGTCCGGGTCAACGAGCTGTTCCGCGTACTGAAGGCTGGTGGGAAAGTCATTGGTCTCTTCCCGGCCTGGTACGATGCCGGATTCTGGCAAGACCTTCTGCTTCCCCTCCAGTGGGTGTACTGGCGGCGACCAGTCGATCCGACTGCTGCGCCCAAGACAACAGCACGCCAACTCCGGAAGGCATTCGCTGGGTTCTCGCAGCACCGGGTTGCAAAACGTCACCTCCGTCGATCGGAACTTCCACACCCGTGGCGCGTGTTCCCACTCGTTCTGCTCGAGCGAATCATCGGCCGCGTCCTGGTTCTCAAGGCTCTCAAACCACTGAGTGCGCGAACCGGTGTTCACACACCGCTGGCGGCGTGAATGGTTTTGGTGGGCCTCGACGTGCTGCGCACGACTCGACCCACCAAAACTAGCAAAAGTAACCACCTGAGCGTAACAAAACCGAAAGAACCATTCTTGCTGTCATCACCCACTTTTAAGCGTCCAGGCCCAGTCTCTCACCAGAGTTCCGAAGCCACCAGACTATGGATGATCGTGGCAATCCCCAAACGGTGGAGTGAGTTGGTGGATCGTGTATCGACCCAGTCCGCCACGAGTCCGAAATATGGTGGGTTGGTTGAAGGGGAACGCCTTTCGATGCTCGGGACGCAAGCCGGCTGGCAGTAGGTCGGTTGGGCTGGCGGGTGGACCGAGTATCTGAGCCCTGACTTCCGGCGTCTGCCCGAGAGCAGGCAATTCCAAGTCGCCAATCGCGAATCTCGCGATGCCCTCTGTCGCGGCCAGTTCACTTCGCACCTGATTATACCCCAGATCCCCGATTCCCTGAGCGGTGCAGATATGCATAAACCGGAGACCAGGTTTGATCCCGAGCATCAGGTAAACGGCGTGTGGAGAATCGTCCCAGGCAAGCACTTCCCGATCTTTCACTCCCTTTTCCCTCAAGTACTCGGCCACCTCATAGAGTTCTTCCCAACCGATTGATGCCTCATGGTCGCGAATCCGTCGGAGTCGATCCCACAAAGCATAACGCTCCCGCGGGGTGAGGTCGCCTCGCCAGCACTCCAACCAGCACCCAATCCGGTTCGGATCCGCCAGTGGGTGTCGAACGATGTAGCGTTCTTCCCCCTGATCGGCCGATACATGCTTATCTGTGGCGATGGTCAGCAGTTCTTCGCGGAACCAGGGGCTGGCATCCGCTAAAAGCCAGAGCATACTCGTCGCGGCCATCCATAGGAGAGGAATAAGCGGCATGGCCCAGCGGTGAGCGGCCCACAGCCCAAGCATGAGCAGCGTTTCCGGCATGTGGACATACGTAAATCCACGCTGAATGACGAACCCCTGCATTGCCCAGACAAGATACAACCCCGCCAGCACTCCCCGCACGAACCGGGCATTCCATCCTGCTTCCCGGTCCCACAACCAGCACGGCAACAGCCGCCCCACGGGACCGGGGCGCATAGGATCACCGCTGTGTCGGCCTGCCCAGGGAACGGCATCGACGATCGACAAAAGTGCGAGCGGAACGGTCGGAATCAACCACAGACTCCACGGTGGAAACCAGTGCAACTCCTGCTCAACCCGAAACGGAAACTCTCTTCGAGCTAGTTTGGTGTACTCCGGATTCCAGACTGAAACCACTCTCCAGAAATGAGGCCAGGTATCCGACCCGATCAGCCATGCGATTCCACATAAACCAATCGCGAACCCACCAGTCAGATTACCGACCAGATCCGCGACAAGCAGCCGCCAGGGCCGCGAATGTCCTGCCATCAATCGGCGGATGGTGAGCAACCATATTCCTGCCGCCATCAGGACAATGTGTGGTTTCAGCCATACAGCCAGTCCCCAGATTGCTCCTTCCAGGGCCGATTGTCGGAATGCCTTTCCGCTTGAGGATGAAGCAGGGTCAGTGATCGATCCGCCTTCTCCCTCTCTCCTCATGCGTCTGACTCGCAAGACGACAGATGCCAGAGCCGGCAAGGCCATCCATGTGTCTCGCTGAGCGTGGACCATCTCGACAGCGAAGGGGTACAGAAACGCCACACCAGCCAGCGCCCACCAGCGGGATGCTCGCGTTGCTCCACCCCACTTCGCCAGGCAGTCTATCAGGGCAATGACACCGGCAACGACCACAAGATCCGCAATTCGTACCACAATCGAGCTGGAACCAAACGCCCAGCGCAACCCCGTCAACAGCCAGACAAACCCCGGAAGGTTGGTATCGAACAGATCTCGGTAGTGAACTCCACCTTCGAGAAGATTTCGAGCGGCAAGATCGTACAGCGTGATATCGCACCACAGCGGCGATCGCAGGTAGAACGGGAGACCGGCGACAAGGGCGATGAGAACCGCCACGCGAGGCAGCCACACCGACCGCCACGGTAGGGGAATAGAGACAGGCATAAGGAAATCAGAGTGAGATCGCGGATAGAACCTACCATCCAAGATACGACCGATGAGTGGAACTGGGCCAGGGGAAGTCGAGAAGTGGGTTCGTAGAAGGTCATTGGTGCTGATTCTCCGGTCGCTGACGCGCGTCAGCGACCGGGGGCTCTTGGCGAGCCCGAAGTTGTCTCGCACCCGGAGGCTGGGCCAATGAAGCAGGCCAACGCCTTGGTAAACCGTGTAAGATAACTTCAGTGGCAGGATCGCCCTGCCGGTCGTCATCGCGCGGAGGTTTCTATTGTCGCACGGTCTCGCTTGCTATGCGTCTACTCTGACCGCCTTTCCACTCCTGGCGTCCACCGACCTCAACCCCGGTATCGCCCAGGCAGCCATTGCTCTTCTAACTGTTCCAATTCTGATTGCCACGAATGGCTTCTTTGTTGCCGCCGAGTTCGCACTTGTCGCGGTTCGTCGAACCCGCGTCGAAGAACTGGTGAATCAGGGTCAGCCGGGCGCAAAATCCCTGATGCACTCCCTGGAGAACATGAACCGGAGTGTGGCCGCATGCCAACTCGGGATCACGCTCGCCAGTCTGGCCCTCGGCTTTGTCAGCGAGCCGGCTATCGGCGTACTGATAAGTCCGCTGTTTGCGCATTTCCCGCCCGAATGGCATGGTCCCATCACACGCGCTTGTTCGATCGTCCTGACTCTGGGTTTGATTACCTATCTGCATGTGGTGTTTGGGGAGCAGATGCCCAAAATTGCCGCGCTTCAGTCAAGTGAGCGGCTCGGCTTGTGGATCGCCCGACCCGTCAACCTATTCGCACGCGCTATGAGCCCTCTGATTCGTCTGATGAACGGCTCCAGTGCGTGGCTCCTCAAGCGTTTTGGATACAAGGGCACAGGAGCGGAGGGCGATGTTCACACTGTGGATGAGTTACGACTCCTCGTTGAAGATACTGAGGAGGCCGGACTGCTGGATTCGGACGCCGCAGATATGGTCCTCAACGTCTTCGCGCTGACCAACAAAAAAGTCCGTGACTGCATGGTGCCCCGCGAGAAGATGGCTACTCTCGATGTGAATAGCCCATCCGACAAAGTCCTGGAGGTGGCACGGCTCGGTGCCCACACTCGTATGCCGGTATACGATGGTTCCCTGAACAAAATCGTTGGGATCGTGAACACCAAGGATCTGTTCTTTTT
>DASZJS010000594.1:0-3602 GCA_035947935.1 Gemmata sp.
AGCGAGGGAAAAGCTGTCCCTCGCTAGCGCTTCGGGCTTACATGGATGGTGCTTACGCACCTCAGTTTCAACCGTGGGCCTTTGGGCTTGAGCAATAAGCGCAACTTCAAAAAGCGCCAGCGAGTGACAGCTTTTCCCTCGCTGGCACTTCGGGCTTGTGTCAAACCAAACCGCGGGAAGTGTAAGGGTAACCGCGTTGGGGTCAAAAAAGGTGTCCCGTTGGCGTTGCATTTTTTGGCCGTTCTCATCAATGAGAGGAATTGACCCAAGTTCTTTTGCTCTCATTTAGTGTCTGAGTTACCGTTAGCCAAGAACAGGAACTACCAGAAGCTTCCGGTTAATTTGACACATCCTTAGGAGGCGGCCAACAGCTTTCCCCAGCGAAGGAGTCGCAACCGCGTTAGATAGCTGGATCATAACTGTCAAAAAGTCTGCCTGTTGGTCTCATCCGTTCCGCATGGTGCTCTGCAATCCAATGCTCTTTGGCATATCGGGGTCGTCACGTTCAATTCCTGCACAACTCACACATTCGATCCAGGCCTTCGAGTCGTTACCCTTCAACCTCCCCTTGCCTGTGTGCCTAGAATGTGTCGCGGGGACGGTAGAACCGGACCAACCGGACTCACCGGCCCTCCTGCCAAGGAAGGCACGTCAAGGCGAAGAGTTCACACCGAAGTTACACATCCAGCCGGAACGATCATTGGGACTGACAGCGCGGACGCCCCAGAGCCGGTGGTCGGCCCAGGGTGCGGAACTGCCCCAGAACCCACAAACCCCGTCGAGGCTCACGACCTTCACTAACTTCCCGCTTTCGCCGATCTTGCAAAAGTTAGGCGGTTAGTCTGGTCGAATACAGGTAACGTCGAAGCCATCTAGCGGATTCGGGTGAACCCGCCCGGTTTTCCGGCCCAGCTTTTAAAGCTGACCAGCCCTCCGCAAAAAGGCTTCGAGCCTGTCCCCCACGACTCAATATGTCGTGGCTGCATGGAAGCAGACAGAGTGCTTCACGATGGGAAAGGTGTTTAAGTGCCGGGTTCCCCCACGGTGATCTCATCGTGGTCGATGTGTGGCCGACTGGCGATGGGTAGCAGTCGGCCCTGCAATGGGGTTTCCACGGTCTCCCAACCGTGGCCGCATTGAAGCAAACGGAGTGCTTCGCGATGAAAAAGGTGTTCACCACCGGACAGGTGGCCAAAATTTGTAAGGTCGCCCCCCGTACGGTGTCGAAGTGGTTCGATTCTGGTCGTCTCAAGGGGTATCGTATCCCCGGCAGCCAGGATCGTCGGATTCCCAGAGAGCAGCTCATTCGTTTCCTCAAGGAACACGGGATGCCGCTTGGGGAACTCGAAGAAGAGGAATGGCACAAAGTGCTGCTCATTGGCACTGAAAAGCTATTCAACGACCGGATCAAAGAATTGTTGCCGGAGGACGACGATTACAAGTTTGAAATGGCCAATAGCGGATTTGAAGCGGGGATTCTTGCAGGAAGTTTCCACCCGGACACGATCATTATTGATCTGAGTCTCGGTCGCGCGGAATCGATCCAGATCACTGCGAACCTGCGCAAGGATGAAGCCTACGCTACCACCCTGATCGTGGGTCTGGCCAGCGAGGATGAGGCCGCTCCAGAACAGCTCGCACAGTACGGGTTCAACGACATCTTCAAGAAGCCGTTCGATCTCGCACTCCTTTGTGAGAAGATCAAGAGCATTGCCGATGCCAAGCGCGAAGATTGAGCGATGTGTCCCCCACTCGCGAAGCTCTCACACGATCGGCTGACCGAACGAGATTGAAACCGTTCGCTCTCTTTCGGTCAGCTGATCCGGTTCGTGAATCGCCACTCTTCTCATGAAGCCAAGCTTTGTTCCGGTTACACTTCAGGGGCTCGTTCTTCCGCCCACATCCGGAGCGAACATATGCACCGTCGGGCGTTTCTCTCGTTGAGTGCCATCTCCCCACTCACACACTTGCTACCCGGGTTTGCTCGGGAATCCACTGCCCGACAGAGTTCTGCGCGGGAATTGAAAACCGATCTCGTCGTCATTGGTGGCGGCGTTGGTGGGATAGCGGCTGCTCTCGCAGGAGCCAGGAACGGGCTCAAAGTGATTCTGACCGAAGAGTTCCCCTGGATTGGTGGGCAACTCACTTCGCAGGGCGTTCCTCCAGACGAACACCCGTGGATTGAGGAACAAGGCAGCACAAAAACCTATCGCACTTTTCGCCTAAAGGTGCGTGACTTCTATCTGCGGAACTACCCATTCACGGATGAAGCGAAGAAGAAACGACAACTCAATCCCGGCAATGGCAACGTCTCCAGGCTATGCCATGAACCGCGGGTTGCAGTTGCTGTACTGTTGGAAATGCTCGCTGCGGATCTCACCGCCGGGCGCATCTTGCTTCTTCAGCCCTATCGGCTTCTCTCTGCTGAGATGGATGGAGATCGCATCGCCGCTGTAGAGATGTCGAAAGGAGCAGCCGGAAGACGGATAACGCTTGAGGCCCCCTTCTTTGTGGATGCGACGGAGATGGGGGAACTGATTTACCACACCCGTGCCGAGCACGTAACGGGAGCAGAATCGCGTGAAGATACGAAGGAACCTCACGCTCCGTTGGATGCCGACCACGACAATCACCAGGCATTCACGTATTGCTTCGCCATGGATTATCAGGATGGCAAGGACAACCTGATTGCCGAACCACCCGGTTACAAAGCCTGGCGTGAATACGTCCCCAAATTGGAACCGCGGTGGCCCGGGAACCTCCTTTCAATGGAGATGAGCGACCCCATCACCCTCAAAACTAGACAAGTGGGTTTCAACCCGATGGGTCCACTACCCAAGGAGTTGATGAACCTATGGACTTATCGGCGCATTTTGGACAAATCACTTCTCGCGGAAGGTTCGGTCGAGAGCGATATCTGTCTGGTGAATTGGCCGCAGAACGATTACTGGCTTGGCAACCTTTACAACGATGCGGACTGGGCCAAGCATGACCTGGCGGCACGAGAATTGAGCCTGTGTCTCTTTTATTGGCTGCAAACGGAAGCCCCACGACCTGATCGACGACGTGGTTGGAAAGGTCTTCGGTTGCGCGAAGATGTGATGGGCACCGAGGATGGATTCGCACAAGCTCCCTATATCCGCGAAAGCCGCCGGATCAAAGCCATATTCACCGTGACGGAAAACCACGTCGGTGTAGATGCCCGAGCCAAATTGCTCGGCAAAAGGCCAGGTGAATTCACAGCCGAGAAGTTTGCTGATTCTGTTGGCACAGGTAGCTATCGTATCGACCTGCACCCCTCATCTGGCGGGGACAATTACATCGATGTGAGTTCTCTTCCTTTCCAAATTCCACTCGGGGCACTCATACCCACGCGGGTCGAGAACCTCCTGCCGGCCTGCAAGAATATCGGTACTACGCATATCACAAATGGGTGTTATCGACTGCATCCGGTTGAATGGAGTATAGGCGAAGCTGTAGGTGAATTAGTCGCGTTTTGTCGATCCAAGAAGCGAATGCCTCGACAAGTTCGGAAGGATGCCCAACTCCTGACGGATTTCCAAACGCAACTCGCGAAAGCAGGAGTCGATCTGGACTGGCCC
>DASZJS010000595.1:0-2183 GCA_035947935.1 Gemmata sp.
CGCGGCTGGGTCACTTCACCATCGCGCGATTGGAAGACAACTTCCGCCGTTGCAGGTGATCCCTGCAATTTGGAGCCGACAACCGGTTCCGGCTTGGTTTTTACGCGAGCGAACCACGCTGCCATGCCATAGTAATCGTCCTGACTCCACCGCTCGAAGGGGTGGTTGTGGCACTTGGCGCACTGCATTCGCACGCCGAGGAACAACTGGGCCGTTGTTTCGGCAAGGCTTTGCGGATCCTTGGCGATGCGATAGTAGTTGGCCGGTGGGTTGGTGTAGGTATTGCCGTTGGAGGTAATCAGCTCCCGGACAATCTCATCCATCGGCGTGTCTTTCTGGAAGTGCCCGCGGAGCCACGCCTGGAATCCATAACTTCCCTTGACCTGGATCGTCTTGCGACTCGATCGCAGCACATCCGCCCACTTGAGCGCCCAGAAATCGGCAAACTCGGGCATCTCAACGAGAGCCTCGATAAGTTTGTCGCGCTTTTTGGCATCTTTGTCGGCAAGGAATGTCTTGGCCTCGGTGGTGGTGGGCATCCGGCCAATGCAGTCGAGGTAAGCCCGACGGACGAACTCGTGATCGGCGCAGAGATCCGATGGGGCAATGGTCATCTGCTTCAGCTTGGCGAATGTATGCTTGTCGACAAAATTCACCTCGGGCGGGTTGGGCCAAGTGAATCCTTCTCGAGGCTCTAGGTACGTGAGTCGAACCGCGACCAACTCCTGGAGATACCGGCTCAGGATGGCAACTTCCCCGGATCGTTTGAACTCGACCAGCCCGCTCGGAGTGACATCCGCGATGGTGGGGTCGGAGCTGCTGAAGTTCGACAAACGGGTAACATCGCGAGTTGTGTCATCTGCGAAAGCTGCCACGACCGCGAGTTGCTGCCATTTGCTCGGAGTGTGAAGAATGCGTGCTCCCGGCAACACCTCGACCTTCTTGATCGGCGCGAGAGTGGCGGGATCGTCCTGGAGTCCTTCGGTCAGCCACGCGCTCATCATCTCCGCTGGAACGCTTTGTGCTCCGAACCGTTGCCCGCCCTCGTGCGGCACACGGCCCACGCTTTTGAGGAGTGCCAGGCTTTGTTCGGGATCGTGCTTCCCGGTTCGCCGACCGAATTGATCCCGTGTGAGTTGCAGGTAGTCAGCTGCCGGATCGAACCCACGGAGTGACAACTTGAAGCCATTCTTCCCACTCGGCGTTCCGTGGCACGCTCCCGCGTTACAGCCGCCTACGTTGAGGGTGGCGATCACATCCCGCCGGAAGCTGACCGGGGAGGGCTTATCCATCCCTCCAACCGTAACCGAAACGCGAGCTTCTTTACCGCCCGCGGCAACAATCAGCGTTGCGCTGCCATTCTTCTTTGGCCGCAGGTACAGCCCTTCCTGAACCTCAACCACCCCGGCAGGTTCGACTCGGGCATCCGCCACGGCAGACAGGTCGCGAACTGACCCATCGGCATACTTCCCGGTGATGACGATTTGCCGGGCATCGCGGATGCCGGACAGTGCAACAGCTCCAGGTACGATGTCGATTGCGGCGGGTTGACCGGCGACGGCCTTCCGCTCGTTCGGGTCGATCGGAGGGGCTGCGGTAACCGAACCAGCGACTGCAGCCAAGAACAACGCTGTCAAGACGCCCCGGGTGTAGGTGGGTGGGGCAAGGCAAATCAGGCGGGAAAGTAAAGGCATGAGATCGATCCTCGCGGTGGGTTCAGCGAGCGGGCGAAGCGGGGTGCGAGCCCCGATTTATGGTGGGATGCCAGCAGTTTGCAAGCAGTGAAGATTAGCTTAACCGATTCCGAGGCTCGCTGCGAGCGAAATTTGAAGGATGTTGAGGTCTGCTAACTAGTGGACTGGAGAAGAGAAAAGCGGCGAAGCCATGCCAAGCGTTTCTTGCAGTGACAATTCCATACTCTATGGTGTTTTTAACCCCCTAAAAATCCCTCGTTGCCAGAACTTCACACCAGGAGTGAAAGATGAAGCGTTTTATTGTCCTCGGATTCGTCGCCATGTTGCTTGTCTCGGCCCCCGGCTGTAGCAGCAACGATCCAGACAGCCTGTCGAAGCAATCGATCTCGCAGATGAACGACCTCGCCGCGGCAATCGAGAAGAAGGAGTCACCCGACAAGATCAAGTCACTCGTCGAGAAGTGGAAGGCGACGGTCGAGAAGCTGGAGG
>DASZJS010000596.1:0-2690 GCA_035947935.1 Gemmata sp.
GGTTGGGGATACTGGGGCACAAACTGGCGTGGCAATACGATCATCTACAACCGCAATGTCTACGTGGGAAACAGTTACTGGCGGGGCGGCTACTACGGGGGCGGCTATCGGCCGGGGTACCCCAGCTATCGTCCAGGTTCCCCCGGCTACCGTCCTGGGAATCCGGGATATCGTCCGACGGGATATCCCGGATATGGTCGCCCCCCGGCTACAACTCTCCCTGCGGGTCCGGGCACCCGACCCGGCGGCGGTGGGACGCCCGGATATGGTCGCCCCCCGGCTACAACTCTTCCTGCAGGTCCGGGCACCCGACCCGGCGGCGGTGGGACGCCGTCTACTCGGCCGATCAATCCTGGAAACCGTCCAGTGAATACTCCGGGCACTCGACCCGGCGGCGGTGGGACGCCGTCCACTCGGCCGACCTATTCCGGAAACCGTCCAAACCAAACTCCGGCTAAGCAGCCCAGTACTAATCCTGCCCGCGGGTACCAACGCCCCGCCAATAGTCCATCCACTCAGCCCGCTCGTCCGAATGCATTTTCCGGATCCGCGGGAGGTCGCGCGCAGAGTGCGCGTGGGAACCAGAGTCTGGGAGCCAGCGGAGGCGCACGTCGCAAGTAGCCTTGCGCGATGCGAATTCCTATGAAAGAAACAACGCGAGGGAACGGTTCAGTTTGCATGATGAAGGAGTTGGTATGACGCACCTCACACCGGCCAGAATGAGATTCGGTTTATGCAGCATATTTTTCCTGATGTTGATCGCGATCGCTGCGCTCGTGGTCGGATGCAACAAAAACAAACCGGAGCAGACCACCACCTCCGCCGGACCGCAAACATTCGCGTCCCCAGAAATCGCCGGGCAAACGATTCACGCCGCCGCGAAAGCGGGAGACACCAATACGCTCCTGGCGGTTTTTGGTTCAGGCGCGAAGGAATTGCTCTTCTCGGGTGACCCGGTTCAAGACAAAGCGGCCCTGGATACTTTCTCCGACCGATACGATCAGATGCACCGCTGGGGAAAGTTGACCAACGGTGGCTTGGTTCTCGATATAGGCGCGGATAACTATCCCTTTCCATTCGCATTGCGGAAAGACTCCTCCGGTAAGTGGTATTTCGACACCAGCTCGGCAAAGGAAGAGATTCTGGCGCGCCGCATCGGCGGCAACGAACTGGAGACGGTGGAGGTCTTAACCGCCATGGCGGATGCCCAAGCCGAATACTTCAGCCAGACTCACGACGGCAGCCATGTACGGCAATATGCGCAGAAGTTCCTCGCCGACGAGGGCAAACAGAACGGTCTGTACTGGAAGCCCGCAGATGAGAATCAACCGGAGAGCCCTCTCGGACCACTTGCCGCAAACGCCAGCGCCGACGGCTACATCGGGAAAACGCAAACGCCCCAACCCTTCCACGGCTATTTTTTCCGAATCCTTACAAAACAAGGCAACTACGCCCACGGTGGAGCAAAAGACTACATCGTGAATGGGAACATGACAGGTGGCTTCGCCATCCTGGCGTATCCCGCCGAGTATGGCAATTCCGGAGTGATGTCGTTTCTCATCAATCAGGATGGAGTTGTACTCCAAAAGGATCTCGGTGAAAAAACCACGGAGGTTGCCAAGGCCATCACCGAATTCAACCCTGACGATGCTTGGAAGCCCGTGGAGTAGTTTCTCCTCTCGAGAAAGCGGGAATTATGAAAAGAAACAACTTGGTAGCAACCGTTTTGACAGGAACACTGGCAATGCTTCTATCGGTCTGCGGTACTGCCGCCGCTCAGAAGGCGAAAGCACAGGGACTGATCACCGGACGAAGCGGGGACACCATGACCTTGCAGACTCCGGATTCGTCGAAGCTGGTGGTAGTTCTCACCGACAACACACAAGTGGCCCAGGTGCAGGGAGTGTTCAAGGCGCGACGCAAGCAAATGTCAATGGCCGCGCTTATACCGGGTCTCCAGGTCCAGGTGGAAGGGTCTTACAATGCCCAGAACCAACTCGTAGCGAGCTCCGTCAAGTTCAAAGGCAATGACCTAGAGGACGCGCAGACTATTCAGGCTGGCCTGCAACCGACGAAAGAGCAGGTCCAGCAAACTCAGCAGGAATTGGAAGAGCAGAAAGCCGCGCTTCTCCGGCAGCAGCAAGCCATGCAGGAGCAACAGCAGCAAATGGCCGAGGCGCAGGCGAAGATTGATGCCAATAAAGCTGCTATCGAGGCCGCAAACAAACGCTTCGGGCAGTTAGATGATTACAACATCATGGACGAGGTGACTATTTACTTCGACAATGGCAAGGCGGCACTCGATCCGAAGTACAACGCACAACTGCTGCAACTGGCGGAAAAGGCGAAGACGATTACCGCCTACACGATCCAGGTGAAGGGCTATGCGTCAGCCGTGGGCAACGCCGCGTTCAATCAGCAGTTGAGCGAAGATCGGGCCAACAAGGTGACCCAATTCTTGCAACAGCAGGGTCACATTCCCCTTACCAATATTCTGGCGCCCGGTGCTATGGGCGAAAGCAGGCAGGTCAGCAGTAACAAGACGGCTGAGGGACAAGCTGCCAACCGCCGTGTCGTTGTCCGGGTACTGCAGAACAAGGGAATCGCTGGCACATAGCAGCGGCGCAAGCGTCGCGCTTGAATACATCCCGAGACTGCGGCTAGAGGACCCTGTCTTTGACGAAACGGGC
>DASZJS010000597.1:0-8933 GCA_035947935.1 Gemmata sp.
CGATTTCATCCTCGAAGCTGTGCCGTCCGATTACCGCGAACTGGTGTTCAAGGAGAATGCCCGGGTATTGTTTCGGACGTGAGGTAGTGCTAACAGCACAGCCCCGTCCATCGCCACCCATTCGCGGCGACTTACTTTTGAGTTTTCGGTTTCGCACTACCATTACCCTCTTCAACTGGCAATCATCCACCCAACTGGGCATGCAGAAACCAATTCTGTACTCCTTACAGCTTTCGCTACGAATCTCCGGGTGATAGCATCAGTATGCTGACCTTTCTGGCTCGTGAATCGTGTACGAAGTGGTTTCATTCTCTCGGATAGTTATTTCCCAAAACCCTCGTTCCCCCGAGGCTCTCTATGCGTTCTGTTCTCTCTCTCATTTTGGGTGGTGGCCGTGGCACCAGGCTCTACCCACTCACGCGATCCCGGTCGAAACCTGCCGTCCCTGTTGCTGGAAAGTACCGGCTAATCGACATTCCAATCTCGAACTGCATTAACAGCGGACTCCATACAATCTACGTCCTCACCCAGTTCCTCAGCGTCAGCTTGCACCGGCACATTGCCAACACCTACAAGTTCGACATGTTCAACAAGGGTTTCGTGGAGGTGCTAGCAGCTCAACAGACGAACGAATCCGCCGACTGGTATCAGGGCACCGCAGATGCAGTTCGACAGAACATCTCCTACATCGAGCGAGAAAGCCCCGACGAGGTACTGATTCTGTCCGGAGACCAGCTTTACCGCATGGATTACCGGCAGTTGATCGAGACCCACCGCGGCCACAAAGCGGATGTAACTATCGCCGCGATCCCAGTACACGAAAGCCAGACACCGGGATTTGGGCTTTTGAGCATGGACTCACATAGCCGAGTGACGGGGTTTGTCGAGAAACCCAGCACGCACGAGGAACGTGAGCCGTACTACACCTCGGCCGAATGGATCGAACGCCGCGGTATTGCATGTGGGGGTCGGAATTACCTTGCAAACATGGGGATATACCTGTTCCGCACGGATGTGCTTTACGACCTCTTGACAGCAAAACCGTTAGCCACGGACTTCGGGAAAGAAGTATTCCCGAGGAACTACAAAACCAAACGTGTGTGCGCTCACCTGTTCGATGGATATTGGGAGGATCTCGGAACCATCCGAAGTTACCACGAGGCAAACCTGGCACTCGCGGCACCGAACCCGCCATTCGATTTCTTCAGCCCGGAAGGAGTGATCTACACGCGAATGCGGACCTTGCCTGCCAGTCGAATCGATGGTGCAACCCTCGAACACAGCGTGATCGCAGATGGATGTATCATCGGATCTGGAACGCAAATCGAGAGGAGTCTGGTCGGAGTGCGGAGCGTTATAGGATCAGACTGCGTCATTCGTGAGGTCGTGATGATTGGGTCCGATCAGTACGAGACAACAACCGAGAAGGCAGAAAACGCCCGGAGCGGGCAACCGAACCTGAACATCGGCGATGGCTCGGTGATCCAGCGAGCGATTCTGGACAAGGATTGTCGGATTGGCAGACGGGTGAAACTGGTGAACCGGGAAGGCAAGCAGGACTTCGATGCCCCGAACGGCTTGTACCACATCAGGGATGGCATCATCTGTGTGCCGCGGGGAACAATCATCCCGGACGGTGCCGTCGTATGAGATAACATTTTTCGCGCGCAAGGAACCATTCACAATCCCTTCTCTTGGTAGGTGCTAACCCGCCTCTGAAAAGTCAGCCGGGCAATTGCGAGTTTTTTGTCGTTAAGATGAGCAGACTGCGGCAATCGCATGAGGTGAACTCCGTTGCCGAGATTGCCGAGCTTCAAGCAAGAAGTTGCCCCTGGCAGTTCCCATTTCAATACGAGTGGGGACAGTGTAAATGAGTATGTGGTTTATGGGATACCTCCTGACTAGGAGGACCGTCCGCGGTCGCGAATCGTTGACTGATGTTCCAGGCGAGTTGCTCGCGAGAGCATCGACACAATCGTGAGGATTGAACTGGTAACCTGCTGATAGAATCTCCGCCGGTTGTCTTCATCGTTTTCGACTTGCCCTGGTTAGGATAGCGGATTTGCCCATTTGGAAAGTCAAGGAGGATTATTTCTATGCGCTACGGAATCCCCCTCGCCATTTCCTACCTATTCGTCGGAGGCGTCTACCTCCAGGCCCAGGAGCAAATCCCTCTTCCACCTCCTGACCCGGTTCAATCGGGGCAATCGGGGGTGTTGGGGCAACCGCCTTTGCCGCCGCCAGGACTTCAGACCGCGCCGCCGCCACCGGTGTATCCGCCACTGCCCTACCCGCCTTATCCGCCTCCAGGGGCCTTCGGTCCTCCACCACCAGGTATGTTCGTTCCGACGCCTCTGTCCATGCGTGGCGATCCGGCCAGTAACCCCGGTTTCTGGCTCGGCGCTGAAGCTCTGGTGTGGTGGAGCAAGGGTCAGCCATTGCCGGTGCCTCTCATCACGACCGGACCAGCGTCTCAAGGACAGAATGCGGGAGGGCTCGGCGTCCCTGGCACTGTTTCACTCAATGGACCGCTCAATTACGGTGCTGAAGGCGGGGTTCGCCTATTCGCGGGCGGTTGGTTCGATCTCGCCCATACATGGGGTCTTGAGGGCAGCCTGTTCATCCTTGGCCAACAAAGTGCAGGGTTTGGCGCAAACGACCGTTCGGGAACTGGCAATTTCGTCATTAATGAACCGGTGGGCGGTGCTCCCTTTTCGACCCTGGTGAGTGCTCCGGGTATCGATACTGGCAACGTCGGGGTCAACAGCAACACCCAGTTTTGGGGTCTGGACATAAACGCGATGTACAATCTGGTTCGCAGTAACAACTGGAGCGTCACACTTCTGGGTGGTTTTCGCTATCTGCAACTGGATGAATGGCTCAACATCACTGCCAACTCCAGCTTGTTTACAAACACCACCTTCACGGACAACATGGGGAACATCCTGGCGAATGCGCCACCGGGCTCGACCGTCACGGTCGTCGATCAATTCGGAACGCACAACGAGTTCTACGGTGGTCAGATTGGTGCCAAGTTCCAGTACATGTGGAATCGCTGGTCGTTCAATGGAACGGGCACCCTGGCCATTGGAGCAACACACGAGTCAGTCAACATCAATGGGTATACGAATGTTTATCCCGTGAATGGTCCCCCGGTTCCGTTAGTGGGTGGAAATTACGCGAGTCTTCAAATCGGCCACTACGCACAAGATCGCTTTGCGGTTGCTCCGGAATTGCGGCTTAATGTCGGTTACCAGTTCACACCCTTTATCCGCGGCACAATCGGTTACGACTTCACCTACCTCAGCAGCGTACTTCGACCCGGAAACCAGATCGACAACACGTATGATGGAATCACCCATCCGCTCGTCCCAATGAAGACTTCATCGTTTTGGTCTCAGGGACTCAATCTGGGCATGCAGTTCAGTTTTTGAGGTCGATGAACGGTCTGGTTTCACAATACAGGCTCCAGACCGGAGAATTGCCCAACCGGTTTCCTCTTTCAGAGTCTTTAACAGGGACCTGAAACCAGACCGATTTATTTCTCCGGACCCACGAGTTTGGACGAATGAAAGAAGTGAGGTAGATACGCCCGCCTCGCTATTCCCGATGAGGGAGGAAGTATGAACAGTCTGCATCGAACACTCCGGTCACTCCCGACACTGATATTCACGGCCGCCGCGATCGGTGTGAGTTCAGGCTACTCTCAGGTTAATGCTCAGGGACACGGCGGCGGCGGCGGCCATGCAGGGGCTGCGGGGGGAGGCGGTTATGGAGGTCGTGGAGGTTATGGAGGCTACGGGGGTTATGGTGGTCGCGGCTACGGTTATGGAGGCTACGGGGGTTATGGCTGGGGTTATGGTGGGTTTGGCTGGGGACTGGGGCTCGGGCTCGGGCTCGGACTTTATGGTGCCTATCCGTACTATGGTTACCCTTACGGATATGGTTATCCGTATGCCCCTTACCCATATGGCTATCCCGGTTACGCGGCAGCACCCCCCACCTCTGGTCCCCCTGTTGGTCCAGTTGTATCGGGAAGCGCTTACGGCTATCCCTACGCAGCAGCACCTCCCAGCGCTGGTACTCCTATTGTTCCGGTTGTGCCGGGGAACAATGCAGTTTTGGCTTCAGGGGGGACTACACCTCCAGGCAAGTCTCCCGACACCGACGTGACCCTGATCGTCCGCACCCCAGCCGATGCGATTGTCTGGATCAATGGTGTGAAGACGACACAGACTGGATCACGTCGGGAATTCGTTTCGTCTGGCTTGGCTCAGGGCCGGAATTATACGTTCGACATGCGTGCCGAGTGGACGGGTCTGGATGGGAAGTCGGTGGAGATCCACCGACGCGTTCCGGCCCAAGCTGGCGAACGTCGCTTGGTCGATTTCACACTACCTGCTCCATCGCAAAGCGATATCGCTACTGTGGAATTCGGATCGGGTTCCAAATGACAACGGATCTCAAGACTGCGAATCCCGCCAAGACGATTCACTTTTCGTCAGGAGAAGCCAAAGAGTAGTCGGCCCACTCGTTGAGCCGACTACCTCGTACCTCTTACATCTTGTCGCCAAGCTTTGACTGAAAACAAGCCTACGAACTGGGAGCTTGTTGCTCCTTGTCGAGTGTGGTGATACGCTGCGCAAGGCTACTACTCCACCTCTTCCAGGAGCCGGGCATGTCATTTACCCTCACATCACCTGCATTTGCCTCGGGCCACGAGATTCCGGTCGATCATACTTGCGACGCTGGGGATGTTTCCCCTCCCCTCAATTGGTCAGGCGTGCCTGCAGGAACAAAGAGCTTTACACTGATCGTGGACGATCCGGATGCTCCAGACCCGGCTGCTCCTAAAATGACGTGGGTTCACTGGGTTCTTTATAACTTGCCTGCCAATATGGCTCGTTTGCCTGAAGCAGTCGATCAGGAGGATTTGCCAACCGGAACTCTTGAGGGGAAAAACGACTGGAGGCGAACGGGCTACGGTGGCCCATGTCCACCCATTGGCCGACACCGCTACTTTTTCAAACTCTACGCACTCGATACAGTCTTACCTGACTTGAAACAACCGACCAAGGTCGCAATGGAGAAGGCGATGGAAGGGCATATCCTCGCCAAGGCGGAACTCGTGGGTCTTTATCAGAAGACTCGGACAGACGATTAGCTGCAAGAATCGTTCGCCTTACTTCTTCGGCGGAGCCAGAACCAGACGAATCACATCGGCGTATGCGTTCAGCGTCAGCACGGTTCGAAGCTGATAACCGTTCTTGTTGAGCGACTCCTCGGAGTAATCTTGATATTTTGAAGGGTTGCTCGGATGCACTCCATCTGCTGCAATCAGTGTCGGCACCGAATACCCATCCTTGGCGGCTTCGGTTTTGAACTGCGGCAATCCACCGTTCCAGTCCTCGGGCCGACGCTTCAAAACCTCCTCTTGGTAATCGATCAGAGGCAGTTTCAAATCCGCGGCGATCTTCCGCTGCACCTCTGCAAACTCCTTGCTTTTCTTTTCCATACCTGCTTGCGGCGGAATGGTAGTCAGGATTACTACGGTTCCATTCTTCAGGCACTTTTCGATAACCGAGCGCGAGCGCGTCTCGTACTCCTTGGCTTCGATCTGGTTCAGGTCGTTGGTTCCGAACATCAGAACCACAGCCTCGGGGTTCAGTTTCTTCAGCCATGTGTCGGTGTTCTCCTCGGCCCAACGGGTTGTCTTCCCGCTCTCGCTGCCGTATTCCGCTCCACGCCACTTCGACCAGCAGTCATTGAGCATATACGTTTTGACCGACTGAAGGTTTTTTGCCAATGGCTCCGGAAGATCCTTGGGAGCATACCCGAGCGGCGACCAGAACGCTTTCGTGACGGTGATGGAATCGCCGAACAGCGCGAGGGTTCCCGACTTGCCTGTGAACTTGGCATGAACCTGCTTCATAGACTCGACCCACACGGGTGAGTCATCTGCACGGACTGTTGCGGGAACCAATAGCACGAACACCATCAAGTACAGTTCTCTTCGCATGATATTACCCCTCGATTAGCAACTGCCATACGTGCCCACGTTAACTCTGCCCACGCGTGCACGCGTGGGCAGACTGTCAGCGGTTCGGGCGCGTTGAGCTAACAAGCTTTGGAGAGTTTGTCAGCGTTGTGGGGAGCTGTCAGTATTCGGACAAGGTTGCGATGATGCATTTTGGCACTCTAACAAGGAGTTTTTCCATCCCAATCACAGATTAAGACATCAGTCTCCGTCACAAATCGTCATGTGTCAAAGCCCCCCTGACCTGATACGTGCACTACTCCAAGAATAATCATCACTTAAATCATAAACAAACTCGCTATTCGGACTACTCACCGATCCACTACCTCCCTGTTCTCACCCCCGGTGACATGATGCGGATGGACAGCCATCTGAAGAGCAGGTCTGGGTGAATGATTCCTTGTGCAACCCAAACCGCTGTCATAGTGATGTGTCTTTCCTCAGCGTGCGACTTATCGGCATATCCTTCTGAAACGAACGTGGCCGGGATGATATCCCGGCCACGCTAAGGCGGGAGTTACGCCAGGTCGAACAACAGCACTTCACCGGGTTCGGTGCCGGTTACCATCACCGCGGTTTCGTTTTCGATGGCAATGCCATCGCCTGCAATCACTTTTTCACCATTCACCGTCGCGCTACCTGTGGCCAGATGTAGGTAAGCCGCACGACCGCGAACAAGATCGTGTCGCACAGTCTGTCCCCGATCGAGCTTGGCAACGTAAACGCGAGCGTCCTGATGAATGATGAGCGATCCATCGCCGCCATCCGATGAAGCAACGAGTTGCCAGCGACCCGCCTTCTCGCTATCCGAAAAGGACTTCTGCTGGTAAACCGGTTTGTGGCCCTTCCGATCTGGGAATACCCAGATTTGAAGGAGGTGAACCGGTTGAGTTCGCGATGGGTTGAACTCACTGTGCTGAATGCCGGTGCCGGCAGTCATCGCCTGCCATTCGCCGGCGTGAATCACCTCGCCGTTACCCATACTGTCGCGGTGTTCGAGTTGACCACTCAACACGCACGTCAGGATTTCCATGTCGCGGTGCGGATGAGTAGGAAACCCACCGCCGGGCGCAACCCGATCGTCGTTAATCACCCTCAAGGCATGGAACTGATGATGCCTTGGGTCTGAATAGTCGCCAAAGGAGAACGAGTGTCGGCTATCGAGCCAGCCGATGTCCGTAACCCCGCGATCGATACCTTTGCGAATAGTGAGCATAGCCGTATTCCCTGTAAGTCACCGATGTCCAATGGTGACACCAGGGTATACCGGTTGCCCTGCGGCAGCTTTCAATGCTTCATTACCCACGAGAACGTCGATCCTTCGGCCTTTCCCAATCACCACAGATTACTCAATACCACCTCCCCACCCGCGATGGTACCCATCGCTTCCAGTGTCACAACATTAGCCGATCCGGATGGGATATTCAGGATGAAGTGAACCGACCCATCTGCGAGCAAGAAGTTGGAACCGCCAGTGTGTTTGCTGGAAGCATCATCGAGATTGCGGCCAGTCGGGCTGTTGTTCGTGCTGGCATGGGTCAGCACCAGGTCGCCGGCACCCTGACCCAGTTTGCCCGGCACAGCCGCCTGGTTGAACTGCCCCTGGTTGCAATAGCCGCCACTGATAGCCCCCACCCAAGTGCCTTCGACGTTTGCAAAAGCCCGTTCCTCAATGAAGATCGTGTTACTCGTACCATCAGTAATGTCTGTCAGTCGAACGGTGCTGTTGCGATAGAAGCAGCCATTGCCTGTCGCTGACGTCGTACTCACCCCCCCACCACAGCACGCAGCGTAGCTGGATGGAGCCACCAGGCAGATCGTGTTCCAGGAACCGTCGGTTACGGCAAATGCCGTTGGCTGCACGATATCGGATGGACAGAGATAGGTTTTCACCACCGTCTGGATTGCCGATGAACTCTGAACTTGCAGAGTCATGTTGAACTGATTCTTGAGATTGCCTTGCTCGATGTACGGCAGGATGTAAGCACCCCAGGCCCACCCTGGTGAAGTGTCGGTCGATCCGTTCACATAACTACCAGACGCGGAATAGCCAGGCGGAAGCGATCCGTTGGCATCGTGATAAGCATGAAAAGCCAGTCCGAGTTGCTTGAGATTATTCGAGCAGCTCATCCGTGCAGCCGCTTCACGGACCTTTTGCACTGCGGGCAACAACAGCCCGATCAGCACGGCAATGATGGCAATGACAACCAGCAATTCAATCAAAGTGAAAGCAGATCGGCGCATGGAAACGCACTCCTAATCCAGGTAAGGGAAACAGGAGCCGCGTTGCGACGGATGGTGAGCGACAACCTTGGCAGGCCGGGGGGGGTCCCGGGGGTTGTCGCATCCCGAGCGATGGCGGAGCAGGCTTGCAACAGGACCAAACTGCGCTATTGCTTCTTGATGAGACAAAATCTCAATAAGATGTCTTTACTGTAAGCAGCAATCGAATACTGTCAATACTTAAGGGAAATAAAATCGCTGCGATTCACTCTCCTTTTCAAATTTAAACAGAAGTTATTGACATCGAATCTCAGCGAAGCGTCGCTGCGAGGCAACCCATGAGCCAGAACGAGCCCGACGAGGATTGCGATGAAGACCCTGTCGATCAAGTGCCGAAGGTCGTTCTGGCGGAAGAGTTGTTCGCTGGAAAGCGGGAGGTGTGGATCGATCTCGATGGTGTCCGCTATCGGCTCCGCATCACGCGGCGAGGAAAGCTGATCTTGCAGAAATAACGTAGCGATTTGACCACCCCATCGCTAACGCTCTGGGTTCGCCAGGAAACTCCAGGGCGAACCCAGAGCGTTAGTTTTGAAGTTGCGCTTATTGCTCTAGCCCAAGAGGTCCACAGTTGGAACCAAGGTGCGTAAGCACCATCCACACAAGCCCGAAGCGC
>DASZJS010000598.1:0-4284 GCA_035947935.1 Gemmata sp.
CAAGCAAGATCTGGGCGTATTGCTGCCAACGACTCAGTTTATCGTCGCTTCTCGGCGGTAGCTTCAGGAATCGCTCCGCCAACTCCATTTCGCGGGTATCGGGAGTGCGGCCAAAAGCCAACCGATACGCAGCGATTACCCGATCAGGATCGGTCGAAGCCAGCTTCTCGATGCGCGCGGCAAACGACCGGGCTTGAATCGTCATGAATTCGCTATTTAGAGTGAACAATTGCTGTTGCGGGACGGTCGTGGTGGTCCGTTTGTCGGCCGTCACGTTGGCGTCTGGGAAATCGAACAACCGCAGGAGCCCATCGAGTTCATGTCGGCTGATCCTGGCGTACACAGTGCGGCGTTTGGCGTTCGGATCGCGGAGATCGTAAGTCGGGCCACCCCGGCTCGGATCGAGGTTGCCGCTGACGGCCAGAAGCGAATCGCGCCAGAGTTCGATATCGAGTCGCCGCCGACTGCCCCGCCAGAGATAGATGTTGCCTGCATCAATCTTATCGTTCGCGACATCGGGACGGCTATCGAGTTGGTAGATGGATGACGACACGATCTGCCGGTGCAGCCACTTCAGCGACCAACCGTTCTTCATGAAGTTGACCGCCAACCAATCGAGCAACTCCGGGTGGCTGGGTGGGTCGCCCAGTTTGCCGAAGTTACTCGGGGTACTGACGAGACCGCGGCCAAAGTGAATGGCCCAAACTCGATTCACGATGACGCGTGCCGTGAGCGGATTGTCCTTGCTGGCAATGGCGTTGGCGAGGTCGAGCCGCGTAAAGTCCTTGCTCGCGGGTGCCGATGTGGCAATCACTTGCAGGAAACCCTTGGGGGCACTATCGCCCAGCGTTGCAGGGTTGCCGCGGATATACACCTTCATTCCTGCCCCGTTCCCGCTGATGACGTGGGCAACAGCCGGGGCTGGCGGACTCGCCTTCTTTCGCTTCTCCAGTTCGGCACGCAATTCAGTAAGCTTAGGCTTGTCGTCCTCGGTAACGAACTTCTCGGCATCGGCCGGTGCGATGAACAGCGGAGCTGCCTGATCGGTCACACATGCTTTGTGGATCGCCTGATTCTTCGCGCCCTCGGCAACCGCTTTCTGCAAAACCTCGGCAGCGGTTTTCATTTCCTCATCCGTCGCCATCGGCTTGAGTGCAAACCAGTCCTTCAGCGCGGGCAGAGCTTTTGCCGCAGGGGTATCGAGGAACTTCACCCACTTATTGAAGAAGTACGAATTGAGTCCCTCAGCTTTCGCCAACTCGTTGACCGATGGCTTGCCGTTCTTCCCTGTCTTCGCCTTTGTCGTAGCGATGAGGTACTTGGCGATCTGAGTCTGGGCCTGTTTCTGGGCTGCTTTCCCTGCTTCCGCAATGAGTGCCTTTACCTTGTCGTCAATCTCCTTGACCTTAGCCTGGGCCTCGTTGTACGTCTTCAACTCGGTCGAGGTGGCGAGCGGGGCATCGCTCATGTTCGTGCCCATGTAGATGCCCGCGATGGAGTAATAATCGCGCGTCGGGATTGGATCGAACTTGTGGTCGTGGCAGCGGGCACAGGCGACCGTCAGCCCCAGGAACCCGCGGGTGAGCGTATCCACCCGATCATCGAGTTCCTCGGCAATGGCCTGAGCTGCTGCCGTGTTCTTGTAGTATTCCGCGCCAAGCCCGAGAAACCCGAGCCCGGCAAACTTGGTGAACGGGTCATCTCCCGCATCGGCGAGCATGTCGCCCGCAATCTGGAGCTTCACGAAACGATCGTATGGCATGTCGGCATTGAGTGCCGCGATGACCCAGTCGCGGTATCGCCAGGCCTGGGTCTTTGGCTTCACCCCGAACGTGTGCGCCTGATCCTCGGCGTAGCGGGCGACATCGAGCCAGTGTCTCGCCCACTTTTCTCCATAGCCCGAGTTGGCGAGCAGTTTATCGACCACCTTCGCGAGTGCATCCGGCGAGTTATCTGCGAGGAAGGCCTCAATCTCCTCGACTGGTGGCGGCAGACCGATCAGATCGAGGTACACCCGACGAATCAGCGTCCGCTTGTCGGCGGCTGGAACAGGGTTGACCCCCTTCTCGGTCCACTTCTGGTGAACGAACGCATCGATGGGGTTGTGGATTGGGAGTTGAGGGGTCGTGATCGTGGGGACAGCCGGTTCCTTGGGTGGGATGAACGACCAGAACTGGCGTCCCTTCTCGATATCGATACCGCTGACGGGCTTGATGGTCATATCACCGCGGGGATCGATGGCACCATCGGCGATCCATTTCTCGAAATCTTTGATGACCGCGTCCGAAAGTTTGCCCTTGGGGGGCATTTGGAGATCGGGATCGGCGTATTTGAGCGATTTGATCAGGGTGCCTTCGCCGGGTTTGCCAGGAACGATAGCCGGGCCGGTATCGCCGCCTTTGTCCCATCCGCCAGCCTTGGTATCGAGTCTGAGGCCGCCGCGGAGCTTCCTCTCCTTCTCGGCCTCCATTGAGTGGCACTTGAGGCACTGCTCGACCAATACCGGCCGAATCTTATTCTCGAAGAATTCGATGGCCTTCGCATCGGGTTCAGCCGCGGCGGCGAACGAAGGCGCAAGCAATGCGATTGTGAATGCGGTTCGCAGCATGAATTATCTTCTGTCGAGCCGGGTAGTGAGATCGCCCGGAGGTTTTGGCAGGCGTAAAGGCGGGAGAGTGCCGTGGGCACAGCTACAATATTATCATAGTCCAATCTGGCCGCAAGTATAAGGTTTTGGGAAGGATAAACGCTTGATGGTGTAGGTCGGGCACAGCCCGACCTACAAAATGACTTTGAGAGTTCATACGTGCCCTTGTCTTCAGCGGAAATCAGCCGACACCTGGATTCGCTCGCCAAGCCACCTGGAAGTCTGGGCCGCCTGGAGGAGTTGGCAGCACGTCTTTGCACCATTCAAGGAACGCTTGCACCAGTTACAACACCGCGCCGTTTAATCCTGTTTGCAGCGGATCGCGGAACGACTACTGGAGAGACAATCGCATCAATGATCCGAACGATCGTTTCGGGCGGAGCGGCCAGTTCGGTCTTGGCGAAGTCCACGAACTCGGACCTTGTGCTGATCGATATCGGTTCGCGAGCCGATTCGCTTCCTGATGCTCCGAATTACCGGAGTCGGAAAGTTCGGAGGGTGTTGCGAAACGAGGCGAAAACTCATGCACTCACCGCCGATGAGTTCCGCGCCGCATTCGTTGTGGGGCAGCAGGAGGCCGAGCGGGCCGCTGCCGATGGGATGCGGATGATCGCAACGGGCGAGTTGGAAACCAACCATCCCGACCTGGAGGCCATTGCCGCACGAACCGATCGACCTGTGCCTGAGGGTACCGACCGCGTGCAAGGGCTTGTCGAAATACCGCTCGCAGTCGAGGTCGCAGCCATAGCGGGGCTTTTCACTCGGGCAGCAGAACTCGGGTTGACCATCGTTCTAGATGGACCGACTCCCTTGGCCGCAGCTCTGGTCGCCAAACACCTTTATCCCGACACCTCATCGAAGATCATCGCGACTCAGGGAGTTGCATCAGCGGCTTACGATGCAGCCCAGACGAAGCTCGGCGTTTCACCACTTCTTAATGGGTGGAATCTGCAACTCGGGGAAGGTGTTGGGGCGTTGCTTGCTTTCCCATTCCTCGATGCGGCCGCTGCAATTGCCTCGAACATGGCTACCCGCGCAGTTGCAGGAGTCGTTCCCGGCCCTCAGCCAGCCGCGCAGCCGAAATCAGCGCCGAAGATCGCAGTGTTCACTGGCAGCTTCGACCCGCCAACCACGTTTCACCGTCGAGTGGCTCGCTTGGTGCGAGGCCGGGGGTTCGATGAGGTGATTGTTCGGCCAACCGGTCCACGCGAAAGCCATCCCGACGGCGAACATGCAGCTCCCATCCACCGCGCTGTGATGGTCGATCTGGCTTTTCGCGACCTGCCTGGCGTCAGCGTCGATCTGGATGATCTGGATGAGGGACGGGTTCTCAACGACTATCAGTTCGATGAGCTATACGTCGATCGGGGAGAAGTGTGGCACATCGTTTCGGCCGATTTCCTCAATGGTGGCCGGGATGGGAAATCCGCGATTCAAACCCGGTGGGAAAAGGGTGCCGAACTGTGGAAATCGGGTCGGTTTGTGGTCCTGCATCCCACTCACGCGCCCCCAAACTCCGCCGATCTTCCTCCAGTGTCCAGGCTGGTGCCAGTCGATGACCACGTTCCGACGGCCGACATCCGGCTACGGGTGTTCCAGGGTGGAGAAGCCGCGCCCGATGTGCCCGATGGTGTCGC
>DASZJS010000599.1:0-5618 GCA_035947935.1 Gemmata sp.
CGACCTGGGCGGGTTATTGACCAACCCTATGAACGCGATCGCGACCCAAAACCGGCATGTCTGAAAATACCCCCAAAATCAACCGGCCCCTGACAGATGTTGAGACCGAAGAGTTCCGCGCTTTGGGGCTCAGCCCGGGACACTGGATCGCTCTCGCCCCCCTTCCACTGTTCCGCAGTGACCTCAACTCGCCGCGTCCGGACGATTTGCAAACGCTGGCCAAAATACAACAGCCACTCAGAGTGGAGGCATCTCGTCAAGCGGATGCCGAAAGGTTTGCGGAAGCCGAGTCATTCTGGAAGAGACTCTGTCAGCGTTCACTCTCTGCTGAGGCAATGGAACTGGCGAACGCTCTATTGGCCTGGTATCTGGCGACATGGCTCCCCCGGCCCCAACGCGAAACATTCCTGAATGTTCTGGACAACATTGCCACGAGGTTCTTCAAATCGCTGCGATCGCCTGCTCCCCATGCGAACCCGAGCTATGTTGTCCGCCAGCGAATCGAACGGTACTTGCCCCATCCGGCATATACTCGTTATCCTGCCGACCCGAGGATTGCACCGCCAAATCCGAATCAAGTGGCGGAGGTATTTGGGGCGGATCTGTGGAAACAAATGCTCGTTGCTCCGATCGTTGCTGCTTTGGGTGAACTCCAAGTTCGACCGACCGCTGCCGCGTCTGTGGCCGATGTCCTGGCCCACGTCACGCTCCCCTATCCGTACAACAAGCCTTACCCTCTGGAGCCGTACCTCGCTTCGGGATGCTGGCGTCGATTGTTTGAAGGGTTGCTCAATCCGCTTCGACGGGAAGCAACGGAACCCACGATCCAGTCTGGGTTGGACATTGCAGCCTCGGGTCTCGCGAGCCTGCCGTTTGCGGAGCGAGAATCCTTGCTCCAAATTATTCACGAGCAGATTGAGCGAGGAATCGACCGATCCGATCAGAAAAGAGTTACTGCCGACGAATGGATCGATCGCATGCGGACGAATATTGAAGAAGTCATACGGCAAGCAGCACCAATCACTGGCTTACCGCCTCCACCACCGAGGACGGTTATAAGTCCACACCCAACTGTTCCTCCCGCTTCTGCTGTCTCCGCGATTAATCCTCGACATCCAACAACACCAATGTCCTTGAAGCCTGATGCCTCGCCCCCTTTGCTGCCAGTTTCGCCACCCACTCCACCCAAACCGAGTGTCGCGGTCGAGTTGGCCAAACCGTTCACAACGATCAAATGGAAAGAGGCTTTGGCAATCGCTGATAGGGTGAGGCTTGCCGAGATCATGGCATGGCTGGAAAATCCCCAGCGGCCCGCGATGCTCTTCGACGATCAACGCTCCGAATGTTCCGAGGTTGCAATTGTTCGCGATGCCAAACAGGTGCCACCAGTCCTCTGGGTGATCGGTGATCTTCACGCCGATGTATTGACTCTGGCGAACATCATTGCCCACGCCGAACGGGTGGCTACAGTCGAAGGGAGTGAACCGCCTTCGTTCGTGTTCCTGGGCGACTTCGTGGATCGTGGCCGACACGATCACGAAGCTCTCTTACTGCTTTTTCAGCTCATTCTCAAAGATCCCAGTCGGGTCTGCGTGATCCCGGGCAACCACGACATCGACCTTCAGTGGGACGAAAAGGGTGGTCGATTCCGGGTGACCATCGAACCGGCTGAATATTGCGAGCGCCTCAACGCAATTCTCCGTTCGGAAGATTCTGGATCCCGCGATCGGGTGGAATTTGCCAAACTGCTGATCGCCTTCTGGCAAAGCAGACCCAAGGCGGCGATTCTCCCCGACGGAACCTTGTTTGCGCATGGAGGATTTCCACACAGCGACATGCAAGGACTACTGCATACCCCTGCCGACTTGGCACGCCCGAATTGTCTGAACGATTTCCTGTGGGCCAGGATTGCTGAGACGGCCCGGAAACGCCCGAACCGTGGGAATCGCGGTCACGAGTTCGGCTGGGAAACCCTCGCCCAGTTCTGCAAGGTGTCCACTCAGCTTGGAGTTCCTCCAATCAAGCGATTTGTCCGCGGTCACGATCACGTTCCCAAACGCTGGCAATCCTACCCAGACTACGCCGAGAACCCGGTACTCACCATCAACGCCATGGGTCGCCGGATGGATGGAGAATCCGATCCAACCGATGGCCCGCACCCATTTCCGGTCATGGCCCGATACGTTCCGAACCAGTTGCCCATCGTGGTTCAACTTCCGCTCGATGCAAACGAAGTCAATCGAGCGTTTGGGAAGGACATATCAAAAGGCACAATCGATTCGAGCGAACAAGGTGCCCCAACCCCAACGAATAACCCTGACGATCCGCGGACACAGGAGCAGACGCCCCTGCTTCCTCCCAGCGAAGCAATCGATGAGGTTGCGGGTGGAGTACGGCTCGATCCGCTCCACAACATGCTGCCAAAGCCGGGCGTTGACCCCGAAAACTGAAAGCCGCTCTCGAATCGGACGCTGTTATGAGGCTGGTGTTGCAGTGCTCGGTGTGTGGAACCATCCACACGGTTGGAACCGCGGTATGCGGGACCTGCCGCGCGAGCGGCATCCAGAGCCTGCGTCTGCTGTTCGAGTGCCTGAGGTGTTTTCGTCTTGGCCTCAACCCATCGTGCGAAGTCTGTTCCCAATTGCTCTCTCTCGACCCGGACGAAGCAGTGCCGGAGGGTAATACCGGTGTAGTTACAGTAGGATTGTGGGAAAGCGAACCGGACGAGGAAATCCCGGAAGGCGAGATCGAGGAATCCATCGAGAAACGGCCGCTGGATCTCGATGAGGTCTCCCCGGACCCCGCAGTAGATGATCTCAGTGACTTTGAACTCTCCATGGATGATCTCCCAGTTGTCGAACTCGATGAAGACGAGTTGCGGCTCGATGATGAGAGCACTCCCATCGAAAAGGACGAATGAAATTCGAGGGGGAGTCAGATAGATGGATGAATTGGTGGCTCGCTGCCAGTCGTGTGGATATGAGCAGGCGGCGGAGTTCTCCAAATGTCCCGTCTGTTTCGGCCCATTCGCCTGGTGGTGTGGTGCGTGTCGGAACTGGTGGCCATCTCGAATCTGCCCCGCGTGCGGTGGGTTTCTTCTTGTGCCCAGCGTGATCAAACTCGGGTCGTTTCCTCCTGGATCGCTGGTTCCCGTGCGGTTCACAGTTCGGAATCCCGGCAAGCGGTCGATTGAATTCGCGATTTCCACTGCCGATCCCGCCCTGTCGTTGCTCACTCGCCGACTCGTCATCCGGTCAGCCGGGGAAGGCACCGTCATCGGTGCAGTGGCGGTTGGTTCGATTCCGCTCGGTCAACGATCCTACAGCATCCGATTTGAGACACCGACTCCGACGGAGACGAAGCTCATCGTTGAGGTTGTCCCTTCGCTGGTGCGCCTGGAATTCGTCCCGACAGATCTCGTCTTCCGAACGGCCCAGCCAGGGATAACCATTCATCGGAACCTGACGCTGAACAATACCGGAAATGTCTTCGTGAGGGCCAACATCGCGGTCTCCGAGTCCTGGTTGAGTGTACTCCCAACGAAGGTTATGCTCGCACCAGGTGAATCGAGTGTGGTCAAGGTGACTGCTCGGACGCGCAAGACAGACTACGGAGTGCGCTCGGGGCAAATTCGGGTTGCACCCACTGAAGGAGAGTCGTGTGTGGCCCAGGTTCGGATGCAACTCCCGGAACCCAAACTGGAGGCACTACCGGTCGATTTCGGGGATGTCCGGTCCGATCGTCCTGCTTATGCAACAGTCTCGCTTCGGAACGTCGGGAAGGTACGAGTTGACTGCACCCTTGCAACCGACCAGCCCTGGCTTGCAGTCGTTCCGAACCGCGTGAACGTGCCCGTGGGTGGCGAGAAGGTGGTGAAACTCAGAGCCGCGATCTCTACAGAACAAGCTGGTCCGCAAACCGCCAGTCTAATGGTGGCATTTGCCGGAGGGCAACTGCTTAGCGTTCCTGTGTCGGCTCTCTGTCGCGTCACAAAGCCGATTCTCGGCTCCATTCGCAGACAGACACTCGGTGCGGCAGCAGCCGATGTGCCCGTTGTGCGCCGATTCCACGTTTCAAACGTGGGCGATGGACCGCTGCGCTGCACGGTTGAGACCGATCAACCGTGGATCGAGATATTGACCAGGGAATTTATTGTCGGACCCGGCAAAAAGCGACGAATCGAGTTCCGAATTCACACTCCGACCATGGCACAGGGGAAAAATCTGGCTACGATTCGCATTCGCTCAAACGGCGGCGAAGCAGATGTTCCACTATCGGTCATTGTGGTGGATCCGAAACCAGAACTGGATGTCCTGGGCGATCTTGATCTGGGAACGCTGATGACTGAAGGTGTGGCGACCGGTCATCTGTCGGTTCGCAACAGTGGGGTCGGGATGCTCGACTTGCGGGCCAAACCGGATGATGGGCGGGTGACCGTGACGCCGGGCGAACTAACGCTTGCGCCGGGACCACCGACGAAGCTTGCGGTCGCGGTATCTCTCGATGGACTATCGGGCGGTGATTATTCCTACGGCATCCAGTTTACCGGCAATGGCGGAGCCGGATGTGCGAACGTCCGGTTTCGGCTCCCAGTTGAGCAGATTGATGCCCCCGACCTCATCGATCTGGGGAATCAACTTGTCGGTCACCCGACCGGAGGTGCTGTGCGACTGCGGAACACTGGTCCGGATCGGGTCACTCTGGCGGTACGTGCAGAAGACCTCTGGGTTCAGCCCGGTGTAGATACGATCGAGGTGCAACCCGGTGAGTTAATCGCAATTCCGTTCAGCATGGATCTCCGACAGGGATTTTGCGGCCCAGTGATGACGGCCATCTGGCTCAAAGGCCGGACAGTTCAGCACAAAGTCGTCATCCGTGCAAGGGCCAGCAAGATCGAACTGATCGCGATTCCGCACATGCTCATTTTGGGTGAGATGAGTCCTGGCGAGGAGCGAGCAGTTGTGTTGCAAGTCGCGAACAAAGGCGATCTGATTGCCGAGATACGCGATTTACACATATCGGGTGATCTGGAAGTGTGGGTTCGCCGCCAGACGGTGCAACCGGGGGCAACGGTTCCTCTGGTGGGGCGTGTGAAGATGAATGCGCGAACGGTTGGGAAACAGGTGCGTGCAGCAGTCCGGCTGGCAGATGAAACAGTTGTCCGATTCTCTGCTCAGGTTGTCCGGTTGCGTGTACCGCTAATTATTTCTGGTCTTTTGGCAGTTGGCGGCGTGGCAGGAGGGATCGCGTTAGGGGCAACTGGAAGCTGGGCACTCGGTGGAATTGTGGCAGTTTTCTCGTTGATTTACGGCGGTGTAATCCTGGCATTGAGCAAGCTGGGGTAGAGTGTTTTTGCCCTCACCCCCGACTCTCTCCCAGGGGGCGAGAAGTTGGGGGAGAGGGCAATCATCACACCAGCGATTCGAGCAGATATTTCAGCTTTCGCACTTCCGGTTCGATCGGGAACGGACTGTCCGGGATGTCCCGGATATCCACGGTGAGCGCACGGTCGTATCGACACCGATCGAGTTGCGCGATGGCGCGACCGTACTCGATGTCTCCCTGGCCGATACGCATCTGGAACTGATCAGGGGTGCTACCGCTATCCCGGAGTCGAA
>DASZJS010000600.1:0-4176 GCA_035947935.1 Gemmata sp.
TCCAGCTATCTATGTCCAGTCTTACCCATTCGAGATCACCCAGACCGATTTGAAACGCGGCCAGGAGCGATTCACCATCTATTGCGCAGTATGTCATGGCCCGCTCGGGAATGGGCAAGGGAAGATCTGGGAGCGCGGCTATCTGACGCCTACCTCGTTCCACACCGATGTGGTGGGGGACCACGAGGTTCGCGTGGAACACCCGCGCGATGTGCCACTGGGGTACTCGCGCAACTACGGGCTGTGGGGGATCAAGATTCCCCTCCGCGATGTGCCTGTAGGTTATATCTTCGAGGTTATCACCAAAGGTTTCGCCGGTATGCCGAGTTATTCCGCTCAAATTCCACCAGCCGATCGATGGCGGATTATCGCCTACGTTCGCGTTCTCCAACTCAGTCAGTATGCCCCTGACTCAGCAGAAGTGAAGTCCCTGGTGAATGCGGGAGGAAAACCGTGACTGCCGATCCTGCCGCTACACCGACCCACCCCACCGGTCCGACGAACCCCGATCAGCCCAACTGGGCGAGTTTCAGCCGTTACGCTGGGATCGCTGCTGTCGCTGGCTTTGGACTGCTGATCGCCGCGGGGGTTGCGAATCTGTCGACCGCCGACGCCGGAGTAGCAGCTATCGCCGCGAAGAAGCGGTTTGCTCTCGCGTACCTCTCCGGGTTCATCTTTTGGTTCAGCCTGCCCATTGGTGGCATGGCGCTCCTGATGATTGCCTATCTCACGAAAACGTCCTGGGGTCTTCTCCTGCGTCGACCATTCGAGGCTGCGACCCGCACGCTGCCGCTCTTCTTTTTGCTGTTTGTGCCTGTGATTTTGTTGGTGGTAACCGAGAGTGCATCGCCGTACTGGTGGTCGGCTCCGCATGAAACTCCGATTCCGGATGTCGATAATGATCCGAACAACCCACAAGCGGCAGAGAAGCGCAATCAGGCAATTCAGACCGGCAAGCTCATGATCCAAAAAACCGTTCTCCGAGAACGTGAAGAACGCGATAAAGGTATTTTCGGCTTCCTTTCCACCCCATCGTTCGTGATCGTGAGTATTGTCCTGTTCCTGATCTGGTATGCGATGATCTATCTGTTGAAGAAATGGGGAGAGGATGCTTCGGACGAAACCAGTACTGCAAAAGTTGATGCTGCACTTGAGAAACTGAAAAACTTTTCCGGCCCGGGAATTATTGTCTACGCTCTGACCATCACTGCGGGGGCAACCCTATGGGTGATGTCTTTGGAACCGAGTTGGTCATCGACCATGTTCCCGGTGATCTTCGCTGTGAACCAGTTCCTGACCTGTTTTGCGTTCTGCTTGGCGCTGTTCCTGATCCTGGTCAGCCAGCCACCTTTCCGCGACCTGATGCGACCGAAGTTTCAGTTGGACATGGGCACGCTGATGCTCGTCTTCACGCTGTTCTGGTCGTATACCTCATTCTCCCAGTACATGCTGGTGTGGATTGGTAATCTTCCGGAAGAGATTCCCTTCTTCCTGAAGCGGTCGGCAGGTGCCTGGTGGTACGTGTCGGCTGGGCTCATTGCTCTGCACTTTGCCCTGCCGTTCCTTCTGTTGCTCTTCCGCGATATCAAGCTTCATCCCGTTCGCTTGCAGACCGTGGCCATTTACCTTTGTGTAATCTGCGCGATAGATGTGGTTTGGTGGATAGAACCGACACTTGGTAACGCCAGTGGCTTCCCATACTTCCTGATGGACATCGGTGGAGTGGTTGGGGTTGGTGGATTGTTTGCGCTGAATTGGATCAGGATCCTGAAACAGCGTCCCTTGTTCCCTGCAAGCCAGACGTTCTTGCTGCCGGAGGGGCACCATGCCGGACACCACTGACCCTACTCCCGCTGACGGGCACAAGCCGATGTCTGCGAATCCACCGGCCAGCCCTTACGTTGGTGCTGTGGATTCTGCGGCTATTCGACGTGGCCATGAGGCGGATAGCTACGACTTCAAGAGCGTGTTGAGCGTTCCGCTCCTTGTGATTCTGTTCTTCGTTCTGGCTTTCACCACGGTGACCATCGTGTTCGCCTTCGTGTCGCACACGGAAGTCGATCCGAATGCAAACCCGTTTGCCGTGAAGCAAAACGAGGCTCCTTTGAACGACCGAATCGGTAGGATTCAACGCGGTGGCACAGTCGATCAGCCACGGCTCGAACCGCTTCGGCAACGCACGGGCGATGAGCAGGCAATCTCACGACCCGAGACTCCTACCGGGAACTCGCCTGAAATTCATCCGGAAGACATCAGGCCGAACAGGGAGAACACCCCTGAGTTGTACAAGGTGGGATGGATCGACCCCGACAAATCCGTCGCCCGGATCACGATCGATGACGCCATGATACTCGCTCTGATTCAGTTCAAACTTTCGGACCAAGCGTTGGTTGCTTTGAGGAAAGAGAAGGTGCCTGAATCGGTGCTCTCAAAACTGAACCAGTTGACTAACAAGGAGTTCTCTCGGGAAGGTTTTGTGGGTGGACTCCGCAGGCTTCTCAGCGCGGACGAAGCGAAGCAGTACCAAGACATTATCATGAATCATGCACGGATAAATGGCTTGTTCCCCATAAACAAGCTGGGGAGTGAGCCACCGATACCGAGTACCAAGGTGCCCAGCGCTGCCAATGCGGGTCGTGGTTCAGGGGACTCTACCGCTCTTCCGCCCAAGCTGCCGCTAGCTGTGGAGGAGAAAAAGTGATCCTTCGCACCTTAGCGATTCTGGTTTGCGTCATCGCCACAGTTGGCGTCTTTCTGACCCCATCGTCAGTCGGTGCAGGCGATGGGCTTGCACCCGAGGGCGATGCTCCCCGTGCCCGGCAGGATGTTTCTGGAATCGATGAGAAGCTCAACTCGCAGTTGCCTCTGGATCTGGTACTTCGCGACGAAGAGGAGAAGCCTATCACGTTGCGGGAGTGCATCGACGGGAAGCCAACAATTCTGGTGCCGATGTACTACCGCTGTCCGATGCTGTGTAATTTGGTTCTGAAGAGCCTTGTGGAGACTCTCCGGGCTCTGCCGCAGGATTTCTCAGCAGGTGGGAAGTTCAATGTGGTCGCAGTCAGCTTCGATCCGAAAGAACATTGCGATCTCGGGTCTGCCAAGAAGAAGATCGTTCTCCAGGAATATGGTCGCGAGGGCGCAGAGAATGGCTGGCGATTCCTAACTGGCTCGAAAGAAGCCATCCCGGAATTGATGACGACCATCGGCTACCGATACGAGTTCGACAAATCGTTCAAGGAATACAACCATCCAAGTGGAATCATCATCCTGACCCCAGAAGGAAAGATTGCCCGCTATTTCTACGGAATCACCTACGATGGTGAATTCCGCGTGCCCGGCGGTACGACGACATTACGGTTATCGCTGATCGAGGCCGCGGATGGGAAGGGAGGGTCGATGCTCGACAAGCTGACCCTCCTCTGTTACCGCTTTGAACACATGAAAGGTTATTCTCTGAGTGTTCTGCGGGCAGTTCAAATTGGTGGAATCCTCACCTTGCTGGTTGTGGGAATCTTTCTCAGTATCGCATTCTATCGTGAGTGGCGCGGACGCGAGGGGCTGCCCCAGGCCCACCTCGATGGTCACCGGAAATCACAGGCGGGCGGACCTCCCGTACCGCATCAGTCGAACGACGGGTCGCCGTCGGGAGGATCTTCATGAACTCCTTGCTCCCACTCATTCCAGAACGCGCATCCACACTCGCGGACATGTTCGAGCCGTTGTTCTGGTACATCACGATCACCACGAGCGTTGCGGGATTGCTGGTGTATGCCGCGATGATTTATTTTTGCGTTCGCTACCGACGTGGAGCGACCACGGGTTCCACCCCGCGCATCCTAGGCTCCGAGCGCCTGGAAATCACCTGGACCATTATCCCGACAATCGTTTTCTTCACGTACTACGCGTGGGGGGTTGTCGTCTTCACCCAAGCCGCACATGCTCCCAAGGATGCAATGGAAGTGTACGTCATCGGGAAGCAGTGGATGTGGAAAGCCCAGTATCCAAACGGCCAGCGAGTCATCATCGGTGGAAACCCTCGGAACATGTCTGAATCCGAACGTCAGTCGATCGGTCGATTGGTGATTCCCGTGAATCGTCCCAGTCACTTGATTTTGACCTCGGAAGATGTGATTCACGACTTTGGAGTGCCTGCGTTTCGTAACAAGATCGATG
>DASZJS010000601.1:0-5952 GCA_035947935.1 Gemmata sp.
GAGTGATAGCTTGAAACAAAAGTATCGTCCAGCCCCAGATCATCCGTGGCGAAAAGGATTGTAAGGACTGGAAATGTCAGGCCCCAGATAGGACATTTCTATTGGGGACAAAACTAGGACATTTCTAATGGGGCCTGACACCCATCGCATCGCACACTTGACGACACGACTCCGAAATCCGATTCTGGGGGCACCCTCTCATCGGAACGCACCGGTATGAGCCAGCCCGAACAGCCTGGACCGGACCTGGCACGGTTCCGGTCCTACCTTCATCTTCTCGCCCGTCTCCAACTGGGCGACCGGGCCGTTCTCGACCCCTCCGACGTGGTTCAGCAGACTCTTCTCGAAGCTCATCGCGAACAAGCCGCTTGCCGAGCAGGCACCGATGCCGAACGGGCAGCCTGGCTCCGCCGGATGCTGGCGAACAATCTGGCTGATGCACTCCGGGCCAGAACCCGAGTCCGACGGGATGTTAGCCGGGAGGTGTCTATTGATGTGGCCCTTGGCGAGTCCTCTGCCCAGATCGGTCTCTGGCTCGCAGCCCCGGGGCCATCCCCTGTCCAGGAGGCCGACCAGCACGAACAGGCCATCCGGTTGGCCACCGCGCTTGCCGGTTTGCCGGAGGCCGAACGGGAGGCTCTGATTCTCCAACACTGGCACGGCCTGACCGTGGCCCAAATCGGAGAGCGGCTCGGTCGGACTCCGGCAGCCATTGGCGGATTGCTGAAGCGGGGTTTGAAACGGCTCCGGGAGCGGATGACCGACCCGCCCACAGAATCTTGACCTCCGCGCGCCCGGTTCGTTGTTGATTGTCGCCTGGGTTAATGGGACAGCGATTTCGCAGCATTTCCGGGGGACACGACATGCCAGACCGCGACGAACCTCAATCGGAGCGTGAGAACCGGGTGGGGGAAGCGGTGGCGTGGTACTACCGGGCCGCCGAAGCGGGAAGCCCTCCGAACCCAGTTGACTTCCTCGCTCGGTTCCCGGACCTCCGTCCCGAACTGGTGTCGTTCCTGGCCGACAAGGATGCCTTCCACAGGGCCGCCGGCCCACCCGCGGACGTCCAACCCGATCCGGACGTCACCCTGCCACCGTCTCCAAACCCGAACTTCAATACAGTCGCTTACGCTCCGAGCGGGGAACCGACCGCTACCCTTCCACCCCCCGGCTCCGAGTCGGCCGTGGATGCGCCACTTGGGTTGGTGCGGTATTTCGGGGATTACGAACTCCTGGCGGAGATTGCTCGCGGTGGGATGGGAGTGGTGTTCAAGGCTCGGCAGGTGAGCCTGAACCGGCTGGTTGCCCTCAAGATGATCCTGGCCGGGCAGTTTGCGAGTGAGGCCGACGTCACCCGGTTCCACATTGAGGCGGAAGCGGCCGCCCACCTCGATCATCCGAACATCGTGCCCATTCATGAGATCGGTGTGCATGAGGGAAATCACTACTATGCGATGCAGTTCGTCGATGGCCCTAGCCTCGCCAGTCAACTGGGAAGTACGACCTATTCCAGTCGTGAGGCTGCCGAGCTGATCCGACTCTGCGCCAGTGCAGTGCAGTACGCGCATGATCGCGGTGTGATTCACCGCGATCTGAAGCCTGGGAACATTCTCCTGCAAGGGGCTGGAGATCAACACACTCCGGACTCTCCTTCGCTTGCGCCTTACCCCTCGCCCCTCACTCCTGTTCCGAAGATCACTGACTTCGGTCTCGCCAAACGCATCGGCAACACGGTCCCGTTGACCGGCACCGGCCAAATCGTTGGTACCCCGAGTTACATGGCACCGGAGCAGGCCAGCAGCAAGAAAGAGGTCGGGCCGGCAGTGGATGTCTACGCGCTGGGTGCAATCCTCTACGAACTGCTAACGGGCCAGCCGCCCTTCCGGGCGGCGACCCCACTCGACACTGTGTTGCAGGTCGTCTCTGAAGAGCCGATCCCACCCTCGCACCGGCAGGAGAAGGTACCGGCCGACCTGGAGACGATTTGCCTGAAGTGCCTCGAAAAGCAACCCGACCAACGCTATGCCTCGGCGGGTGCGCTGGCCGATGACCTGGGCCGTTTCCTCAACCACGAGCCGATTCTGGCCCGGCCAGCAAGTCGGACTCGGAGGGTGGGTGTTTGGGTCCGCAAACGGCCGTGGGTGATGGTGGGGCTCGCGCTGGTGGCGATCCTGGCTGTATCGCTCGTCGCCCAGTCGTTTTATCTCGAGAACCGGAGGCAGGGTCAGGAGAATCTGTATCGCGAGGCCCAGATCAACCGGCTGTCGCTGGCTCAACAGACCGCTCCTGAGATCGGGACGAAAGAGTCTCTCCGTCCCGCGGCGAAACAGGCCCTGCAGTTCTTGCATCAAGCGGCCAAGTATCGCCCTCAAGGCCGTCTGTATGATGAAGCTCTCGACCTCATGTTGGTCGAGCATCGTGGCGGCAAGCGCATTTACCCTAAGCCGGGGGCGAAGGCGGAACTGCCGCGTGCATGGTCCCACGATGACCAGGAGTTTCCCTGGCCCTTCACGTTGACGAAGGATGCGATGCTCCTTCAGGTTCCCCGTACACTGTTCAACCTCGACACTGGTACCTTGACTCGCTACGAAGGGCCGACCGCACTCCAAACCTGGTGTGATCCGACCGGTACCCTCCTTGCACGCCGGTTCAAACCGTCGGGCCTCGAAGTCGTGGAGCGAGCGAACGGTGCCTTACGCCTGCGCATTGACCCGGAGGCACCCCTGGGAGTCTGGACCACGCGATTCTCAAACGATGGCCGCTTGCTTGCCGTGGTGATCGGTGAACGCGGCATGTACTTCTCCGACTGGAATAGCCGGGCCAACGAACGTTGGCGAACCCGTTCCCTTGAAATCTGGGATGTGACCGCTGGCCGTCTCCTGAAGCGTATTTCCTTGCCCGACGGAGCCTGGCCGACGAGGCCCGAGTTCAGCGGCGATTCTCGTTTCGTTGCCTGGGCCACTCCTGAGGAGGTTCTGGTCTATGCTGCGACTACCGGCGAACTAATTAACCGAATTGCCGCTCCCGGGGCGGAAGGTGCGGCCCTCAGTCCAGACGGGACTATGCTGGCTTGGTCCAGGGGCTTTTCGGGAAGAACCGAGGACATGAAAGTGACAGTGGTCCGGGTTTCTGACAGCGAACGGCTTCACGAACTGCGGACCACGGGGCCGGTTGCCGTCGTGCGCGTCGCTTACACGTCGGATGGCAGGTTCGTCATTGGACAGACCGGCTTCCGCGAGAGAGATCCCGTTTATATGTCGTTCGGCCGCATGGATCCAAAGCGGGCGATCGTCTTCCAGGATCAAACGGACCGCATCTGCATCTGGGATGCGATGGATGGCAAACTGCTAGCCTCTCTGCGGGGCCGGGCGTTCGCCGATGGATTCGGTCCACACGGCGAGCTGGCCGTTGCTCGGTCCATTGGCACCCGACCTGATACCGAACTGGAGATCGATCTGTGGCGGCCATCTGAGTTGGTGGATGCCCTCGACAACGAGGGTCTCTTGAGTTGGGTTTACTTCCTGGACCAGGACTCGAAGGATGACGCGCTCTCGATCTGGGTCTTTGGGCTGTTCTTCGTCGCGATACTCATCCCTACCTTTTGGATGGGGAATACCGTCCAGCGTGTTCAGGAGAAACGGATTACTGTCCGCACAGCACACACCGGCATCATCTTGACGCTGTTGCTGATCGTAGGCGGCGTTTCTTTCTTCATGGCGGCCGTGACGCAACTCTCGGGTCACTGGGTGGACGCCTTCCAGTTGGATTCCGATCATGCGTTCGGACTGCTCTATGCGGTACTGGGGTTGATCTATCTCCTCATCGCCTCATTGACGGGAGGACTGGCGATCCAGTGCTACAGCTACGCGACTTACGGGGAAACCGCAGCTTTCTTCGAGCGACTTCAGGCGCTCCCGGTGGTTTCCGAGACCGAGCGAAAACTACAGGAAGAACGGGCCAGACGGATCATCAAAATATCCTTGTGTGGGTTGTTGGGATTTGGAATCGTCTTTGTGGTGGTAGCCTACCTGGATCGCTCCTTCCACTTCATTATTCTGACCAGTTTTGGGCCAATTGGTCTGTTCATCCTGTTGGGCAGTGCATTTCTGTATCTCTCTGTGAGCTTGGTACTGTCTATGTCGCTCCGCTTGATCCTCGCACTCGTCGAGGCGAAATGGGGACCGCCCAAGCAACCCTGGTTTATTCTTCCAACGAACTTCCCACAAAATTGGTTTAACCACTTCGTAGCGCGCGTGTGCAACCTATTCCCTTTGAGGAAAGCGTCTCTCTTCGCCTTCTGGCTGGTCATCCTGCTGACCAGTCTGGGGCTTGCCGCCTTCGAGTTGCACACGCGGCTTACCTCTGGCAACTGGCCGCGCTCATCTAATGACCACTTCGGCGATGGCGACTCAACCGGGAGGTTGGCGCTGGCCGTGTTTTATGTGCCAGTGAGCCTCCTGTGTCTGGTCCGTATGGCACGGAGCCGACAATAAAGGTCATTGTTTGAGTAGCGACAACTCGAAGGAAAGCTCAGGCACTGGTAAGCTCTTGCCATCGGATTTGGGCGATTCAAGCGTTGCTTTGCCATCCGCCACTTTGAAAACAAATTCCTTTCCCGTGACCGGGTCCATTGGAACGGATACTTCAGTTAGATCTTTCAGTTGCGTTGGCCATGTGCCAGTGTGGCTCGCGGCATACAATCGAATCGCTTCCACACACCGCAGAGCGGCCATGCGACGTTCCTGGCGATATCGCACCGTATAGAGCATGTCGAGAGCCAGCGGATCTTGCGGCGCTGTCAGGCCTTTCAGGAGACCGCGGAAAAACAACTGATCCATTCGTTCCATCGCGAGCTTCACTCGCTCCGCGGCTTTTTTGTAGTTGGCATCGTGAAGTGCCTCGGGAATGTGTATCCACTTGAGACCTTCTTCCCATGCCTCGCGATACTCCTTGTATCCGTCCAACGAAACGATCTGAAACTCAGACATTTTGTTCACATCCTCCACCTTCATCCCTTTTTTGATTAACGATTGCCTGGCTGCGGGATGGCCCTGGGCGAAAAGCAAAGCAGTTGCGGCAGCCATCTTCGGTGTTGGCCTCACGACGCCAAACTCGTCCATGAGGTCGGCGAGTTGCAACATGCTGGTATCGATCTCCTCACGCGTCATTGGCCCTTTATCCAGGCGTGCGAGCCACGGAAATGTTCGCTCCAACATCGTCGGTTCTTGGAGGACGGCGCGCTTGGGATCAAAAAATGGCCGAGGCAGTGCGGCGATGGCCCAGTAAAGATTGGGAGCGCCCGTTTGCTCAACAAAAGCCTGAAGTTGGGAGTTGAGCGTTGATGCAATCGCCACGCCGACCATGTAATGAATGATGGTCGGGCCTTCGCCCATGCGCTGAGCCAGAGCGTAGCCAGTCTGCAACGTCTTGGTCGCACGATCGAATTGCCCTTCAGCGATCTCCAGCCGTGCCCGCACCGCCAGGACGATGGCAATCCGCCGGAAGGTTTGAACTTCTGGCAGCAAGAGAGCCAACCCCTCGGAGCGTCCTTCCAGCATCCAATCGCAGTCCTTCCGAACTGCAGCATGCTCCAATTCCACGACGATGCGATGGGTCATTTTGACGCTCTCGCGGACTTCAGCGAGCGGCAGGTTCTGGATCGTCGTCGATGCCCAGGTATCCCATTTCTCGTTTTGAATCTCTCTGAGTAGCGCCTGATTTTCGACAAACAATGCCTCCGCACGGTAGTAAAGTCCAGCGGCGTTGCCCGGCTGTAAGTCGCGTTCGTCGGGAAGGAGACGATACTTGAGTGAAGGCTGCGGTAGAGCAGCGGGGCGAAGGCTTAGCGAAATTGGCTTGTCGGCTGGAGATTGCGCCCGACTGTCGAGGGAAAAGACCAGAACGATTGTCAAGACGCTCAATATGCGACTCATTAGCGGACACCTCCGGTTT
>DASZJS010000602.1:0-3209 GCA_035947935.1 Gemmata sp.
CACCGTTCGACACATCCTTCGATGTGTACTCGCCCTCCCACGTTTTGAGCGAGAATACCAGCCCCGGCTCGCTTGCAGGCGCGAAAGGAACCAGCAGCAGCACGATGACAAAACTGCAACCGAAGCGGACACGGTTTCGGGAAATCGAAGTCGTTAGCATCAGGGTTCCTACTCGCGCAATGGTTGCAGTGCGACAATCGTCTGTGGTAAGAGTACCGCGCCCGAGGCGTGAAGGGAACGATTGGATGAAGTTCAAGGAGGACCGCCGAATCCCCAAAACGTGGTTTTTCGGGGCAGCAGATTCTGGCTCAGCTTGGAGTTATAAGCTTGACCACATAGCCTGTGTGTGTTGAGATCGAATTCCCGCCATAAAAGATGAGTTACTGTGTACCGAGGCAACTCCCGTGACTGATCCCATGAGCACGCTGACTCGTCGGCACCTTTTGAAGCTGGGAGGCAGCATACTTGGGTTGGCTGGTGGAGGCTCCTCGCGAGCGCGGACAGCGATCCCCACCACATCTGCATCTGCAAAGTCGATTCGGGCATGCATTCTCGTTTTCTATTACGGCGGTCCGAGCCACATTGATACGTTCGACCCAAAGCCCGATGCCCCAGCCGAGATTCGCGGCGAATACCGTTCGATCGTCACATCGGTACCTGGGCTGCGACTTACCGAACATTTACCTCGGACAGCACGTCTGATGGACCGGGTGGCTCTCGTCCGGAGTTTGCATCATCCGATGCGGAATCACAACTCCGCGGCGGCAGAAGCACTCACTGGCCGAACGCCCGCCGGAGGCGATCAGGAATTGCTCGCCGACGACCCCCGCGGCATCCCCACTCTTGGCTCTGCCGTGAGTTATGCCCTTGGCGATCGAGCCAACATTCTGCCTTATGTTGCCCTCCCATACACACTCTACAACGTGGTGCAACTTCCTGGGCAGACACCCGGTTTACTGGGCGGAGCCTATGACCGATTCCAGGTTGACAACGATCCAAGTCGAGCGGACTTCCGGATATCGGCCTTTGAAGGCGGTGCGGATCTCGGTGGTCGGGGAACTCTCTTGCGTGGTCTCGACCGGACACCGTTACCCGGTCCTGTTGCTCGTGCCGGGACATACCGCGACCGTGCCTTACGACTCGTGGCATCACCGGAGGTCCGTCACCTGTTCGACATCCAGAAGGAGCCGGAGCGCGTGCGCGAACGCTATGGCAGGCACCGGCTTGGCCAGAGTCTGCTGCTTGCCCGGCGACTGGTGGAAGGAGGCGTGAACTTTGTTGCCGCATTCGATGGCCAAACGAATGGTCAGGATGCCAACTGGGACAGTCATGAGAAGCTGTTCCCGCGCCACCGCCAGCTCATACCGCCGAGCGATGAAGCTCTGTCGGCCCTGATCGCGGATCTCGATGCTCGCGGTTTACTCGACACCACACTCGTCGTCGCGCTGAGCGAGTTTGGACGTACGCCAAAAATCAACAAGAGTGCTAGGCGGGACCACTGGCCCGACTGCTACACGGCTTTACTGGCTGGAGGAGGAGTGACCGGTGGCGCAGTTCTTGGCGCGAGCGACAAAATCGGTGCCTACCCGGATAGCGACCCTGTAACGCCTGCCGATATCGCAGCGACGATTTTCTGGCGGTTCGGAATCGACCCCGCCACTGAAGTTACCGATCAGACCGGGCGGCCATTCCGCCTGACGGAAGGCGAACCGATCCGCAAGCTGTTCGGGATTTGATGGAAGAAATACCGACAGACAATTTGGTGTTTTCCTGTGATCTCCACTCAGAGAAGTCTGAGAGTGTTGTGGGTGTGACCTGTATTCCGCTTGTGGAAAGTCTGGGAAATGGGAGGCAAGACCCCCCTCACTCGCGGCGAAGCGCCGCGAGTGAGGGGGGTCTTGTTTTTGCCTTCTTCCCGCGTTTCCCTTGATTTCCTTGAGCGCTTTGCTGGTCACACCCAAGTGCTTTCAGCGTTCCCCTTCAGGCTGCATCATCCAGGCTGCATCATCACCTGAGCGGGATTGATCGCGCGGTAGGTACCTTTATTGGCTGTGATTTCAAACGCTTCAGGAACAGCCCCGAGTCCGTTCAGAACGTGTTTAATGGTCGGCTTCAGACGTACGCGTTCAGTTGCAACCAGTCTGACTGTGTGTTCCAGGTGTGCCAGAGTGCTGACGTCCGGGAAGAGATAGCGAAGGCTGCGTTCGCGTAAGAGGTCAACATTCAGTTGAATGGGGCCACCAAACCAGGAAACGCCAATAATCTTTCCACCCGAACGTACCGCATCAACAGCTTGGAGCAGCGTTTGACTGCCGGCCAGCCCTTGCTTCGGACTACCGCCCGCGCACTCGAAGACCACATCTGCACCGTTTCCGCCGGTCAGGTCGCGCACTGTCGAAACCATATCAACGCTCCGAGCATTCAAGGCATAGTCCGCGCCAAGTTCGCGCGAGACCTGGCACGACTCGTCTCGGACATCCACGGTGATGATCGTCCCCGCACCACTCAAACGGGCGATTTGCAGGCACTCCAGGCCCATACTGCCCTGGCCAAGAATGAGTACGGTATCACCCATCCGCAACTGTGCTGTTTCCACTGCTGCCACGCTATCGCTCAAGGATTGCAAACACGCCGCTTCGCTGTCCGAAATCCGATCGTCCACTTTGACCAGGGCAATCGCTGGCAAGATGGCGATTTCAGCAAAGCATCCAGGGAGGTCGAAGCCGATAACCGGCCCCTTTCGGCACAAATCGCTTCGCTCGGAGCGGCAAAGCGAACACTCGCCGCATGGTAATTTGGCACGTGCGGCCACGCGATCACCACGACGAAACCGGTTGACGCCTTCGCCGACTTCGAGAATGCGGGCACAGAACTCATGGCCGAATAGTTGGAGTGGTGCTTCTGTGTCCAACCGGTGTTTGACGCGGTCGAAGGCCAATGTCGGGATGCCCTTGGCAAGCTGTGCCTCTGTGACACTTGGTTGTACACAAAGGGGCTTTACCAGAACGTGTCCTGGTTTGCAGATGGGTTCGGGAATCTCGTCGAGCCGCATATCGTTAAAGTGGTGAAAACGCCACGCTTTCATCGGTAAGGTCTCCATCAATTCAGGGGTTGCATCGATTCGACTGCCACTAAATGCCGCGAAAGAGGAAAACAAAGAGGATTGGCAGCAAAAAAGCACAAAAATAGCAAAAAAATAAACGAACGAT
>DASZJS010000603.1:0-3672 GCA_035947935.1 Gemmata sp.
TGATCTCTTCCTTGGTCGGCATTTTGCCGAACGGATCGCGCAGTTGCTCGATGGATAGGGCGAGTTGATTCAGCTCACTCTGAGCCTTCTCTCGCCGAACGGCTTTCAGAACTGACATCACACTTCCACCACCTCCTCCACCACCGAGAGCTGCCGAGGGGTTGACCACGACTCCACCTCCACCTGCCGCGACGAGTCCACCACTCGCAGAAGGGCTCTGACTCGGTGTCGACGTAGCCGGCGGTGGTGCCGAATCTGGTGGAGTGTCCTTGTTCTTCTTACAGCCGGCGATCAGGATTATTCCAAGCACCAGAAGCAGGACGATACGGTTCATTCGACACTCCCCAATAACGGTTAGTGTGCCCCAACCACCGCCAGCGATTTCGCGTACTTGCTCTTCGATCCGGCCTTGATGGCTGCCTCGAAATCGCTGCGAAACTTGCGGATCGCTGTCTTCACGGGCCAACCGGCACCGTCGGCGAGTCCGCAAATGGTCGTTCCCGGCATGATCCCAATTCGGTCGGCAACATCAACCAGAATATCGAGATCTTCTTTCCGTCCCTGCCCGTTTCGCAGTCGCTCCGCGATCTTGAGCATCCAGCCGGTTCCTTCGCGACACGGAGTACACTGCCCGCAACTCTCGTGACTGAAAAACTGGCAGACGTTATGCAACACATCGACCATGCTGGTCTGGTCATCGATCACCGTGACTGCTGCCGTGCCGAGCCCAAGACACTGAACCCGACCAGGTCCGTTGAAATCGAGGGGAATATCGTATTCGGTGAGATCGCTGTCCTTAAGTTTGGCGTTCACATCCACAAACCCCATGCTGAGTCCGCCGGGGTTGACTGCCTTCGCCTTGCGACCCTTCCAAACGCCGCCGCCATGCTTCTCAACAAGATCGCGGATTGTGATTCCCATCGGCAATTCGACGCAAACCGACTTATTCACATGCCCGGCGATGGTATAGAGCTTCGGGCCATAGCTCCCGGCATCGCGTGGGTTCTTGGGATCAGGCGGAACGCCGAGCGATTTGAACCAGTCGTTCCCCCGCGCCATGATTTGCGTGACGCAGGCCAGCGTCTCGACGTTATTGACAATCGTTGGCTTGCGGAACGCCCCTTCAACGGCTGGGAACGGCGGTTTGATCCGCGGCCAGGCTCTTTTCCCCTCCAGGCTCTCGATCAAGCCAGTTTCTTCGCCGCAGATATAGGCTCCGGCACCACGATGCAGGACAATATCGAGGTCGAAGCCCGAACCAAAAATGTTCTTGCCAAGCAGCTCCCCGGAGTACAACTCAGCAACTGCCGATTCCAGTGCGCGGAAGGCATCGCCGTATTCGTACCGGACGTAAAAAAACGCGCATTTCGATTTGATGGCGTAGCACGCCAGCATGATTCCTTCGAGCACTTGATGGGGGTCTTTCTCCATCAGGATGCGGTTGTTGTATGTGCATGGCTCGGATTCATCGGCGTTGACGCACAGATAGATGGGGCCGGGATGATTGGCTGGGAGAAAAGTCCACTTCAGCCCTGTGGGGAAACCAGCCCCACCGCGTCCGCGGAGCCCCGAGTCTTTTACCTGTTTGGTCACTTCCTCGGGCTTGAGATCCTTGAGGGCACGCTCGACCGTGGCGTATCCGCCATCCGCGCGGTAGCCTTCCAGCTTCCCGCTATTGGGCTTGTCGATGCGTGCCAGGAGTGTTGGTTCGTAAGGCATCAGTATTAGCTTCCGGGTTCCGTTGGGCGTGTACTACTTCGCGCGGTGTGGAATGAAGCGTTTGAGTGTCTGTGGAGAGGCTCTGCATTACAGGGTTTTCATTGTAGCCCGCCGCTCCGCGGCGGGTCCGCGACGGAGTCGCGGGCTACTTTGAAAACTATATTCTTGCAGCTTTACCACATGGATCATTCCTCACCGCACGAAATATAAGAAGTTAATTCCTACCGGAGCTTCAGTTCCGCGATCAACTGATCGGCCTTCTCGGGTGTCACGTTCATCACATGCACATCGTCCCGAAGGAACGCCGGGGCTCCGTCGCAAGCTCCGATGCACTCGGCAACCTCCAGGGTGATTTTGCCATCGGACGTCGTGTGTCCGCAGGGGACACCCAACGTATGTTCGCAGTGGTCGATCAATTCGTAAGCACCGCGGAGCATACAGGCAAGCCCGCGGCAAACCCAGAGCCGCGTTTTGCCGAGTTTCTCACCTTCAGTCTTGAAGAAGGCGTAGAAGGTCATCGTGTCGTAGACTTCCGCAGGGTGCATGTCGAGCAACTCGGCAATCTCGACAATCGCTTCGTTCGAGACCGTTCGCAGTTCATCGTGAACGAGGTGCAAAGCCGGCAACGTCACAGCCTGCTTGTGCGGATACTTCGAGATGAACCCTTTGATCTTCTCTCGGTGTTCGGGACTGAGTACCGGCATTGGAAAACCCTGTGCTTGGTAGGGTGGGTCGAGGCTTTGCGAGGCCCACCATCTTCTTTCGTACTCGTGATGTTGGTGGGCCTCGACGTGCTACGCACGGCTCGACCCACCCTACAAATCTGGTCGAGGCTTTGCGAAACCCACCGTTTCGCGATCAACGATCCAACTCGGCCGCGATAATGTTCAAGCTCCCCAGTATGGCAGGCACATCGGAAATCTGATGGCCCTCCATGATGTGCGGGAAGATAGCAAAGTGGATAAACGATGGCGGGCGGGTTCGCGCACGGAAAGCCCGGCCGCTGCCATCGGCTACCACATAGAATCCAAGTTCGCCGTTGGCCGTCTCGTTTGCTCCATACACCTCTTCCACCGGCGTTTCCCAGCGGCGATTCCACATGAACAGTTCAAAGTGCTGGATCAACCCTTCGATACTTCGGTAGGTTGCGTTCTTGTCGGGGATCGTCAGCTTGTCGTTCAGTTCCACGTTCACGGGACCACCGGGCAGATTCTCAATCGCAGCCGCGACAATGTTCAACGATTCGCTCATCTCGCCCATCCGTACAAGGTAGCGGTTGTAGCAATCTCCCCCCTTGCCGCAGACCACCTTGAACGACCCGCTCAGTTCCTTGTAAGCAAGGTAGGGTTCGTCCTTTCGCAGATCGCGAACGACCCCCGATGCCCGTGCCACTGGTCCCGAGGCACTGTAGTTGATTGCTTCTTCCTTGGTCAGGACGCCAATATGCTTCGTGCGATCCACGAAGATTCGGTTCCGGTTCAACAGGCGGGTGATATCGGCGTGAGCTTTTGGGAACTCGCGGACGAACTTCCGAATGATCTCCACCCACTCATCGGTCACATCGGCCAGCAAACCGCCAACGCGCGTGTAACTCGGGTGAAAGCGTTGGCCGGAGGCCATCTCGATGGCGTTGTAAATGGCTTCACGCTGGTTGAACGCATAAAGGAACGCCGTGAGCGCACCAAGATCGAGGGCATTGGCCCCGATGCAGAGCAAGTGATCGCTGATTCGACTCAGCTCCGCGAGAATGGTTCGGATGTATTTACACCGCGGCGTTATCTCGATCTGGAGTAGTTTTTCGATGGTGTGATGCCAGGCGATTTCATTTGCGACCGGAGAAATGTAATTCATCCGGTCAACGATGGTCACATACTGGTTGAAGTCGAGGTCTTCGCCAAGTTTCTCGAAGCCGGAATGCAGATAGCCGATATCCGGGACGGCCTTGACGATGGT
>DASZJS010000604.1:0-4027 GCA_035947935.1 Gemmata sp.
CTCCTCGTTGAGCAAGAGAAGAAAGATGAGGCGATCGCCTGCTACGAAATGGCCCTTCGTCTGGACCTCGCTTATGCCGAAGCCATCAACGGATTGGGCTGGTTGAAGCACGACCGCGGCGACTACGACGCCGCAGAGGTGATATATCTCTATGCTCTGAGTCTGAAGCCGGACCTTGTGGCAGCGCGCTGTAATCTCGGCACCGTCCTGGAGGAGAAGGGCGAGTTCGACCGTGCAGCAGACTGTTTTCGCAAAGCACTGCAACAAGATGCCCGTTTGCCCGGAGCGCTGGCGCAGATGGCCACCATGCTGCGAAAAAAACTGCCCGAGGCCGATCTGGAGGCCATGCGGCATTTGCTGGATGACCCGTACCTGTCCGATGGCCAGCGCGGTTGCCTGCACTATGGCCTGGCTCAAGTTCTGGATGACCGCGGTAATTACCACTCAGCCGCCGAACACCTGGCCCGAGCTAACTGTATCGCTGCGAATGAATGGAGTAAACGCGGCCAGAGCTACGACTCCGATGCGCACACCCGCTTCGTCGATCAACTGATCGACACCTTTACACCGGCACTCTTTGAGCAAGTGCGGGGACTGGGGTCGGCGAGTGATCGGCCGATCTTCATCGTGGGCCTGCCGCGCTCGGGAACAACGCTGACCGAGCAAATCCTGGCCAGCCATTCGCGGGTTTTCGGGGCCGGCGAACTTCGCCTGGGCCGAGAAAGTTTTGAAATGCTGATGGAGGGCAAAACAGATGACGCGGCTATGTTCGCAGCCCTCGGCCAACTCGACAGTGCCCAGCTCCAACGCATCGCTGAAAGGCACCTGAAACGACTGGGCGAGTTGAGCCCGGACAAGCCTCACGTCGTGGATAAGATGCCCGATAATTACCAGTACCTCGGCCTACTGGCACTACTGTTTCCGCGGGCGATATTCATTCACTGTCGTCGCGACCTCCGCGATGTAGCTGTTTCCTGCTGGATGACGAACTTCCACCACATCCGCTGGGCCAGCGACAAGAACCACATCGCTTCTCGATTTCGGGACTACAGGCGATTGGGTGACCATTGGCGGAAAGTGTTACCTGTGGATGTGCTGGAAGTGGATTACGAGGAGACAGTTACTGACCTGGAGGGAGTGGCCCGGCGGCTGATTGCGTTCTGTGATTTGGATTGGGAGCCGAACTGCCTGGCGTTCCACGAGGGCAAGCAGCCGGTGCGAACGGCAAGCGTAGCACAGGTGCGCCAGCCAATCTACACCCGCTCAGTGGCACGGTGGAAAAACTATGAGGCGGCGTTGGGTTCACTTTTTGTTCAGTTAGACGAGGGAAGGAGGGATCGCCCTTGCTCTGATCAGTTGCGATGCTAATGCCTCGACAACTTTCGGTTCTTCCCAATCCACAAACACCAAAAACGAATTGCAAAAAAAGGGGAAGTATTCGAGTAAAAAAAGAATTCACTCGACCAGATCGCCGAGTTCTTCGCGGAGACGATGCAAGACGCGGCTTTTGGCCATTCGGACTGCGTTGGCACTCATGCCGAGTTCGGTTGCAACAGCCACGGCGGGCTGTTCATCCACCGTCGTGCGCCAGAACGCCAACCAGGTTCGTTGTTCAAATTCGCTTTGCAAGAGTCGCACCGCGCGATGATAAAGTGCAGAAAACTGGGCAGCTTCGGCTTCATCCTCTGGTGTATCCCGCTCTGGCACCTCCAGAAGACGTTGCCAGGCATCCGAGCCGCCAGGTGAGGCGGGATTGTTGACCCGGGAACGCCAGTAGGCCGTAACTTTGTGACGGGTGATTCCTCGCAGCCAGCCGCGAAATGTATCTCCTTCGCGTTCCCGGCGAAAGGTGCCAATGCCCTGTGCCGCAGCGTGGAAAACTTCCTGAGCCACATCATCCGCATCGGAGTGTTCAACTCCCCAGCGCTGACACCAGTGATAGATCAATGGAGAATAGAGATCAACGACATGCGACCACCCGGAATTGTCGCCCGTGCGAATGCGCTGCAAGAGGCTCAGAGAGGTAGAATTATCCTGCGTCACGCTCGTTCCTTTTGCTTTCGCGATCCATCATCCTGGATCGCATCGGGGCGGTCAACCACCTTTCATCTCATCGCGGGAGAATGAACGTGTCGGAGCGAATCTGCCCCTCTCCAGACCAACTCTCTGCCTTCGTGCTAGGTACACTCTCGGAAGCCAGGCTTGGCGAAGTGGGTCTCCATCTCGACATGTGCCCCGACTGCGAGGCAGCAGTTTCCGCACTGGAAAACTTGAGCGATGAAGTGATTGCCGGGCTGCGTCGATCCAGTCCATCAGATGCTCCCAGGTGTGATGGGGTACGAGAACTGCCACTTCCCAAAACACTGGGCGATTACCGCATCATCCGAGAAGTCGGTCGGGGCGGTATGGGAATCGTTTATGAAGCCGAACAGGTCTCTCTCGGCAGACGTGTTGCTCTCAAAGTTCTCCCGCGCCAACTCTTGCTAAGACTCGATTCCACTGATCGCTTCCAGCATGAGGCACGAGCCGCGGCTCGTCTCCAACACACCAATATCGTTCAGATATTCGGTACCGGGGAACAGGATGGGGTCTATTACTTCGTCATGCAATTCATTGAAGGTGCCGGTCTCGACCGCGTGATCCGAAGACTACAACGCCACGAGAGCCCGATCCCGCCCACACAGACATTCGATACCGTTACGGAAGAGAGCGATCGGTTTGCTGTCTCGGTGGGGGACTTCACGACCGAGGTGTCTCGTGGCCCAAACGCCGAGTCTGCCTCGCCGTTCCCGGGATTCGACAACACGTCCGGTCGTGCCTTGACTGGCCGTGCCAACTGGGCCAACGTCGCTCGTTTGGGTTATGAGGTTGCCGAAGCTCTGGCATTCGCCCACTCTCGCGGCGTGATCCATCGAGATATCAAACCTTCCAACCTGATCCTCGATAGCGAGGGGCGCATCTGGCTTGCAGATTTTGGCCTCGCCAAGGATTCATCGACTACCGATAACCTGACTGCCAGCGGATTCCTGGTCGGCACTCTCCGTTACCTTTCTCCGGAGCGATTCCAAGGCCAATCCGATGCACGGGGCGACGTTTACGGGCTTGGGGTTACTCTCTACGAATTGCTCACGTTACGTCCTGCGTTTTCAGATTCCGATCGCAGCAAACTCCTGCACCAGATCTTGCACGGTCATCCTACCCGTCCCCGCAAGCTGAACTCTGCCGTCCCCTCCGACCTGGAAACCATTGTCCTCAAGGCGATCGCCCGCGATCCCAACCACCGTTATCAGACGGCTGCCGAGATGGCGGAGGATCTCAAGCTTTTCGTGGAAGGCAAGCCAATCCGCGCCCGGCGCGTCAGTGAAGTGGAAAAACTCTGGCGTTTGTGTCGCCGCAATCCCGCTCCGGCAATACTCGCGAGTGCCTTTCTCGGAGCGATGATATTCGGATCAGCAGGGATTACCTGGAAATGGTTGGAAGCAGAACGACGACGCGTCGAGGCCGACCGCGAGAAGGAAAAGGTGATCGATGCCGAACATCAAACGGCCCTTCATCGCGATGCCGCCGAAAATGCCAGAAACGAATCTCGCCGAATACTGGCAAGCATGATGCTGGACAAGGGAATCGCTCTGGCCGAACAGGGCGAAATCGGCGATGGCTTGTTCTGGATGCTGGAGGGTCTTCGTACCGTTCTCAAGGATGCTCCGGATTTGGAACGTGTGATCCGGACGAATCTCGCAGGCTGGCTTGGCCACTCTCACGGTCTGCGTGCGATGATCGAGCAAACGCATCAAATCGAGCGGTGCGCGTTTAGCCAGGATGGTTCACATTTCGTGACTGTTTCCAGCGACGGAACTCAAGTCTGGGATGCTGCCACCAATCGGCCACTCCATCGGCACGCCGAAGAAATTGGGCCGATGGCGATCAGCCCGGATAGCAAATCGCTGCTTACCACACGCCCGAGCAAGGATGGAAAGCAATGGCTTGCGCAGCGATGGAATCTAATTTCCGGTCAACCGAGCGGTTC